>NZ_KB913013.1:5980424-5980645 GCF_000383955.1 Rudanella lutea DSM 19387
ACAAGGATTAAGACGTAAACAACATTAGGATGTTTGTCAAGATAAGCCTTTAGTCAGAGTCGCACATCCATTACAACAAGGATTAAGACACTTTATCCCGAAGGATGCTTATGGCATTTAAGATGGTCAGAGTCGCACATCCATTACAACAAGGATTAAGACTTATTCCGAGGCACCCACTGCGAGAAAGCGTTCAATGGTCAGAGTCGCACATCCATTAC
>NZ_KB913013.1:5980745-6217003 GCF_000383955.1 Rudanella lutea DSM 19387
GGTGGAGTACTTTGCCATCGGCATCACCGGCTGGACCACCAACGTCACCGGTATGATCGAGGCTGGTCTGCGGGCTGATCCCAAGCCGGTCACCATCCGGGTACGGCAGAATGGGGTGGAGGGCACCCCGGTTGTGTTCGACTTCGGTGCCTTCTGTAGCCGCCCTGCGCGCGTAGCCACGGAGACGGTATCTGAACTGGATGTGGTGGTGCTGGGCAACCCGACTCCCGAAAGCTGGGTGGAGGTGCAGGTGGCCAACCCCGCCGGGGAGGCTCTGCAACTGCGGGTAATTTCGGCTCAGGGTCGACTGCTTAACAGTCAGGAAGTGGCTCCAACGAGTCACTTTATTCGGCAGCGGGTGCAGCTGGGCACGGATGCCGGTACCTATCTGTTGCAAGTGGCAACACCCACCCGCATCAAAACCGTGAAGGTGGTGCGCCAGTAGTGTTCCATTTTACTAATCGATGAGATAGGCCGGGTAAGCGATCAACGCTTACCCGGCTTTTTGCTTATGTGTCGGCCTCCTGCGCTTCGCCCAGCTGCCGAATCATTGCGCCTGGATTGCTCCCAAACCGCTCGCGGTAAAGCTGGATAAAATATGAGGTCTTCTGGTAACCTACCTGGTAGGCAATGGCCTTAATCGGCCGGTCGGGGTGTGTTTCAATCAGTTCTCGGGCAACCTGCAAACGTACCTCCTGAATAAGCTGACTGGGCGACATCCCCGTCAGGGTTTTACAACGGCGCAGTAGCTGCCGGTCGCTGCTCGAAAGGAGTTCGGCCAGGGTTTTGACCGAAAAAAACTCATCGGCCAGGTTTTGCCGGATTACAAGCTGAACCTCGCGCAGCCAGGCTTTATCTATACTATCGGAGGGTCGCTCAGGTTCGCCGGGTTGCGGCTCGGAGTTCTCCTGCCCCATCCAGATACTCTGCTCCTCTTGCCGACGCAGTAAATTCTGAACGCGTGTGAGCAGCTCTGCTTCATAAAAAGGCTTGGTAAGGTAATCCGCCACGCCCATTTCCAGCGCCTGCAACCGGCTTTCGAGATCGGCCCGGGCGGTGAGCAGCACCACAGGAATGCCGCGCAGAGCCGGGTTGCTCCGCAGTGCTCCCGTTAATTCCAACCCATCGACCTCGGGCATCATGATATCGGAAATAATTAGATCAGGCAACTGGTCGGCCGGTAAATTGCCTAGCATATCCAGTGCCTCGCGTCCATTGGGGGCCGTTTGGAGGGTGTAATACGGCGACAGAATAGTCTCGATATACAGGAGCATATCCCGATTGTCGTCGACCACCAACAATCTTTTATCGGCCGTTGGCTTGCTCACAGGCTGTTGCTCGGCTTGCGGGTCGGATAGCGGCTGCGTTTCTGACTTCACTTCGTCGCGATTAGAAAAGGCATCGGGTCCGGGTGCAACGGTACCCGCCGGTTGCCATGACCGGATGGGGTACGTAATGGTGAAGGTGCTGCCCCGGCCCAACTGGCTGTCAACGGTAATCTGACCACCCCAAAGTCGGCAGTATTCCCCACAGAGCGCCAACCCAATACCCGTACCACCGTGCAGGGGTTTGTCGGTCTGGTTGGTTTGAAAATATCGTTCAAAAAGGTGGGGCAGATCGTCGGGGTGAATTCCGCTACCGGTATCCGAAACCTGCAGTCTGACTTCCGAATCTGTTTGCTGCCAACAAACGGTTATCTGTCCACCTTTGGGCGTGTGTTTGAGCGCGTTGCTCAACAAATTGCGGAGTACCGTTTCCATTTTCTGCGCATCGAGCAACATGGGCAACGCCTGCCCCCCCCCTTCAATGTGAAGGCTAATACCCGCATACGCAGCCTGGGGAGCGAAGGTGTTCACGGTTTCCCGAACAACCTGAGCCAGATCAGCGGGCTGTTCGGTGAGGGCCAATTGGTGATCACCCAGTCGGGACAAGTCCAGCAAATCATTGACCAGAGTGAGGAGTTGCTGCGCATTCCGCTCCATGGTTCCAAGCAGTTGCTTCGTTTTACCGTCGGCGACCCGACTCGATAGGTAATGCAGCGGTCCCGACAGTAAGGTGAGCGGTGTCCGAAACTCGTGGGTGACGTTTGCGAAAAAGCGGGCTTTCAGGGCGGCATTGGCCTGCAAATCAGCCGCCTGTTTAGCAATAATCGCTTTGTCGGCCTCTACCTGTTTCGTTCGGCGGGCCACCTCCGCTTCCAGTCTGTTTTTATCCTTAATGAGTTGCCGATTGCGCCATCTAAACACGAGCCAGATTGCTACGCCCGACAGCAGTAAACAGAGCAAGATAAACAGAGGTCGTGCGTAAAAAATCTGCTCGACGCTGACTGGCACTGAAAGCACGGGCGACGCCCAACTACCCGAGGGGGTTTGAGCCCGTACCTGCAGGGTGTAATACCCGGCGGGAAGGCCATTGATACGCAACTCGGATGATGGCAGCATAATCCATTTTTCCTGCCAGCCCTGAATTCGATACCAGTAGCGCGTATGATCCAGATTTCGATAATCGAGCAACGTAAACGAGAGGCTAAACAAACGGTCGGATGGACTGAGCAGTATGCCACCCCGCTGCTGATATTCGGGCAAATGATTGACCATCTGCCCCGATTGGGTGTTCAGTTTTTGGTACTGGGTCACCTGCAAGGGCTGAACGAGGGGTTTGTCAATCCGAATCTGATCGGGATAGAAAGCCGTTATGCCATTCATTCCGCCCAGATACAGTCGACCGTCGGGGGCCCGATGGTGCGCAATCAGGTTGAATTCCTCGTCGGCAATGCCATCCTGCGCATGGAACACCTGAACCCGGTGCGTATGACGGTCAAAACTCATCAGGCCGTAATTGCTCGGAAGCCACAGCCGCCCGTACCGGTCTTCGTAAATAGCATACAGCGTATTGTCCGACAGACCCTGTCGGCGGGTGAATTGCTGGTGCACCCCCCGCCTACGGTCCCATCGCAGTAAACCGCCCCCCCGAGTGGCCAGCCAGTACACCTCAGCGGAGTCTGGATCAGGGTGCACAAACGTGATGTGATCGACGGGGAGCGGGCCGCCGGATGAGTGGGTTCGGTATCGGGCCATGATCCCCCGCAACGAATCGATCCGGTATAACCCCGTTGAAGCCGCTACCCAGATGGTGCCCGTTCGTTTGTCCGGGAAAAATCCATTGATCCGGCTTTTGGAGAGTTCGTTGAACCCATTGTACCGGCCAAACGGTTTTACCCGTCTGGTGAGCAGGTCAACCTGAGCGATGCCACTGTTGTACCCAAGCCAAAGCGTATTGCCTTGTGGCCAGATCGTAACCAGGGGGTTATCCGGCAACACCGAAACGGGGGTTGTCTGGTATGTTTTGGGGTCGATACACAACAAACCATCAGCCCCGGACCAGATCATCCCGTCGGGGCCGAGCACAACGGGACATTGGTTTAGCAGATACTTTTTCTGACCAAGCGCGTTGTTAAAAACAAACTGACTCCGACCCGTTTGTTTGTCCACCAACTGAGACTCCTGCGCATTCACCCAGAGATTGCTCCCCAGTGTCAGCATACCCCGGATGGCTTGACGGGTGGCGTCTTTCCGGGGATTAGCCAGGTGGAGGTACCGTTGAAAACGGTTAGGTTCCAGCTTCAGAAGCAGCACGCCATTGAGCGTACTCACCCAAACACCCCCGGTCTGATCTATCAGGATCTGATGTGCTTTCTGTATAGACGTCATCGGAAAACCCGTTGAGGCCAGGTCATACACGACGCCATGTTGCGGATGCCAGGCGACCAAAACCTGCGGTCCACAAATCCAGAATAGGTTATGTTGGTGATCAAAAAAGATTTTCAGCTCACTGAAGGGGTACCGGGTGGGGTCGGCAAAGGGATTCTGCGACAATCGTATGGGCAATGCGGTCAGTGTGCCGTCGGGCGTGAGCCGGTACAGCAGTTTGTCCAACGGGTTAGGCACCGGAAGAGTGGCCGAGTTCTGTTCGGGCAATCGTTGGAAGTAAACAGCGCCGGCCGAGTCTTTCCAGAGTGGCTTAGCAGTAAAGCTCATGCCCTGCCGACGGAGTACACGCCCCACCGAATCCAGCTCGACCAGCTCGTTGGATCCATCTTTGCCACTGCTGGGATATGTCAAGAGAAGGGTTTGCCCGGCTGTTTCCAGAGCCGTGAACCGAAACGCGTTGGTACCGGCCAGGCCGGGGTGGGTAAATAGGGGCCGAAACTGCCCGTGCCCCCGGTTCCACCAAATAACTCCCCGTCGGCTACGAACATACCGAAACGAGCCAGTGAGCGACGGAATGTAATCGTAAATCGGGTCGTTACGGAACGGATTGGCCCGGCCGAAGACGTTCTCAAATGTTTGTGGAACGGATTGGCCGGGTTTCAAAATGTACTGCATTCGGCTACCCATCACCACATTGCTGGCCATCCACAGATTCCCCGCCCGGTCGGTCCGAATCATTTCAATGGCCGGATTTGAGGCCTGTTGTTGCCGGATATTGGCCGGAATAGCGAGCTGCCCGAATCGAACCCCATCGAACCGATAGGCCCCCTCCAGACTACCAATCCAGATGAAACCTTCTCGATCCTGACCAACCGTCGTTACGGTTCGGTTGGGAAGTCCCTGCTCCAGCGTGATGTGTTTGAGGCTGATTACATACCCTTGCGGATTGGCGGGTACCTGTGCATGCAGCGAGCGGGTAGCAAAAAAACAACTGATAAAAACCCAGAATCCAATGTAAAAACAGGTACTGCGCAATCTCATTAGCCGGTAGGTAGTTTAACGTAACAACTAAGGTACGTTAAACAAACAGACGCCCTACAAACACGCTCATCACCTATTTATTTTTTGTACGTATCTCACAGGGTCAATAGCACCCTCAAACCGTGACAGCCCCTGCGCCTGAAACGGGGCATGAACCGTAAGTAATCGCCGTATCGGCTACTACCAATAATTTTCTCTTAAATACATCCTATATAAAGTCGAAATAAATCAATTAAAACGGTTTAATGGCGGATTTGGGGTATCGAATGTCGGATCTGTGGCAGCGCTGTTTGCTTGTTTTGCAGCCACAGTATGTAAGTGATGAAACGACCATACAGATACGCAAAAGGGGTGTATGGTATGGCCTCGTATCTATCAGTCTATTGAAATGGAGGTGAGTTGAAAGCGAACGTAAGATTGAGACAATTCGCAAAACCCGGCTGTTGAGCTGTTTCGGTTATCCCGAACCGACCCGACGGCCCAGCCGGGCACTTTGTCCTCATTCACAAACACACGCCTGACTCCCATCGTCAACCGAAGCCCTAATGCCAGTTCCTGCATAGTTGTATGCACGCTGACAGGATCTACACTGTAGCATTCTCTTTCCCAAAAAACAGATGAAACATTCTCTACTTTCTGAAAGATTAAACCGATCTCACAGCCGTTGGGTGCATTACATCAACGGGCTAGTATGGGTAGGCTTGTTACTGCTGATTCACAGCCCGGCGGCCCAGGCACAGGACTGCACTGCCCCCTTGATTACGATCTCGGCCAGCCCCAGCCTGACCATTGCAACCGGCACTACCGCCCGTTTAACCGCATCGGGGGCCAGTAGTTATACTTGGAGTACCGGCGCTACCTCGACCACCGTTACCACTACCACTGCCGTGAGTGTGTATTCCGTAACGGGCGTAACCGGGGGCTGCTCAGCAACAGCATCCGTGCAGGTGGTGCAGATAGCCTCCTGCGCACCCGAAATCGTCTATCCCTGTAGTTATACCTACACGGGTCAGGGGTACCCCGATTACACCTTCTTCCGGTCCGACGGTACGTATTCTACAACTTTTACAGTGGGCGAACCCATCTTTAGTTTCGGATTCGACCCTTCTCATACGTGCCGAACTCCATCGACGCTAAAGCCGGTTTTTGCCAATTTACCCACTGGGGCCCAAGTCCTTTGTCCCAATATCTTTATGGCGACTTATTTTAGCCAGGGTTTATCAAAAACCTGTCCTAAGATTGGTCCGGCCCAGTATCTGATCGGCACATACCAAAAGTTTTCCTTCACCACGCCAGGTGTATATCCTGTTACGTTTACCGACGGCACGACGGTCAATATCACGGTTGATCCCGATAGTCCGATTCCACCACCGACCAACTCAGTTACTCTATCGGCCTCGCTTGAATCAAGTAAGCCTGTAGCATTTACGGCGACAGCTTCAAGGCAGGAATTACTGGAAACCCAAGTCCTTGGTGTTACCGGACCCGGTGTTCCTCCATCCGGATACATTTATTCCTATTTTCAGTGGACAGGAAATGGGTTAACAGAAGCCAAGATCCAGGCTCCTGAAAACACATATACATTAAACAACCCTTCCTGGGGAGTTACCTATCAAGTTGAGTTGCTGCCTGCATTAGTTTATTGTGGAAACAAATCAAGAATTATCAGCAACTCGATTACCATTCCAAACCCAACAGCTTCGGTGAGTGCCAGCACCGTTTGTGCAGGAGGGAGTGTGAGCCTGAGTAGTACAGCGGTAGGTGTTGGGCCGTTTAGTTACACTTGGGTAGCCCCGGAGGGTATAACCCTGTCGTACCCGGGTAGCCCCTCACCTACGGCCACAATTGCGCCCACAGTCACAGGCGAGCAAACATTTACGCTTTACATCCAGGATATCTCCTCACTAACAGCCCAGAGTGCCACGGTCACCACCAGTGTCACAGTCATCAATCCTTCGGTCAATGTTACGACCTTGCCCTCGGCTACCATCACCTCCGGTGGCAGCGTAACGCTCACGGCCTCAGGGGCCGACTCCTACACCTGGAGCAACGGCAGCTCGGACAACCCGATCACCCTGAACAACCTGACCTCGGCCACTACGCTCTCCGTCACAGGCATAACGGGGGGCTGCTCAGCAATAGCGAGTGCGGTGGTAAGCGTGACAGCTGTTCCCTGTGCGGTGACGGCCACCATCAGCGGTAACCCAATTTTCTGCGCTGGTTCATCGGCTACCCTGACCGCATCGGGGGCCGGAGACGGTGGTTCCTATCTGTGGAGCACGGGTGAAACCAACCCGACAGTTGCGATTAACACCAGCACCCAGGTATCGGTGACTGTAACCACAGCCTCGGGCTGTACGGCTACCACCAGCATACAGACGGGCGTAGGGGCGCCCCCCTCGCTCACGATCTCGGCAAATCCCAGCCTGACTATTGCAACGGGTATGACGACCCGACTCACCGCAACCGGGGCCACCAGCTTAACCTGGAGTACAGGAGCCCGCTCAACAACAATTTCAGCTGGCTCAGCGGGAACTTACTCCGTTACAGGTATTTCGGGCGGTTGCTTGAGCTCAGCCTCGGTGCAGGTGGTGCAGGTGGCTCCCTGTCCGGAAGAGCCAATGAATGCTCTGGGCATACCGCCCGGAAACGGATACCCCAACTACCTGTTTTTTCGGATTGATGGCACCCATTCGTACACCTTCGCCCCCGGCGAGACGATCTACAACTATGCTTCTGATATCGCTAACCCCAACACGTGTAGGCCCCCCACATCCATAAACCCAAACTACGCAACCCTACCAACCATTGCCCGCATAATTTGTCCATACACACTTGTTCGCAATTATGTTACCGCATCGCTCGATGGCGACGGAAATCTGACATACCTGACCAAAACCTGTCTAGCAGTTGGACCGACTCGGTATGTGTTTGCTGCACAGGCAAAGTTTGCGATCGATACACCCGGTGACTATCCGATTACGTTTGCGGATGGAACAACCCGCATACTCACCATTTCGGCCTCAGCGACGCCGGCTATAGACCCCGGCTGGTCGCTGACGATGTTGGCGGCCCCCCAACCCGACGGTACTCTATCGTTGACGGCCGTTCCGGTTAATCTGATTCAGGGGAGTCAAAATATCGCATCCTATACCTGGCAGCGAGGCACTAATGTCTTAGCTTCATTTGCCACTTCCAATACCTATACTGTAACTAATCCTCTATGGGGTCAGCCTTATCGGGTTACAGGCTTCGTTCGCAACTTTGTAGGTGGCCCATTTTCCGCCACGCTCACCAGCAACGACTACACGGTTCCGTTTCCTGCACCACAGGTTGGCTCGACTACGGTCTGTGCTGGCAGTGAGCTGGGCTTATCGGCTGTTGTGTTAGGGGCTGCCCCGTTCAGTTATAGCTGGACAGCTCCACAGGGCATTACACTGTCGGACCCAGCCAGCAGTACCCCAACGGCCACGATCGGAGCTACCGTGTCGGGAGAGCAAACATTTACGCTAACGTTTATGGACTCCACTACGCCCACGGCTCAGGTCAGCACACAAACCGTCAGTGTCACGGTCAATCCGGCTCCCTCGTTACTAATTACAGGCAGCCCCAGCTTAAGCATTACAACAGGCGGCAGCGTAACCCTCACCGCCAGTGGGGCCAACAGCTATCGCTGGAGTAACGGCAGTACGATTAACCCACTGGTCTTAACCAACCTGACCTCGGCCACCACGCTCTCCGTAACGGGTACCTCAGGCACCTGCTCCGGTACGGCGAGTGCCACTATTGGTGTTACAGCCACTCCATGCGCCATCTCGGCCTCCATCAGTGGCAACCTCACTGTGTGTGCGGGCAACCCAACCACCCTCACCGCTGCGGGGGGCAACCAGTTCCGATGGAGCAGCGGGGTCACCACCGCCATCAACTCCATTACTCCTGTCAAGACGGGGGTTTACTCCGTCACGATTACCGATACCGCCACCGGCTGCACAGCCACCACCGGCGTTACCGTCGAGCTTGTCAGCTTCCCCGGTACCCCGACCTTGGCCGCCAGCGGAACCGTTTCTTGTAGTTTTCCGACTATTACGCTCACCACCACCCCAGCCGCACAGGCTAACTATCAATTTATTGGTCCCGGTCTCACGCAGAATGGATTGAGCCATACTGCCACCGTTTCGGCAGGCGGGACATACTCGGTCATCGTAACGACCATCAATGGCTGTACAGCCCTGGCCACGACCACCGTGCAAAGTGCAACGAATGCCGTCAATGCCACACTGGCCGCTTCGGGAACAATCTCCTGCGCCAGCCCCAGCGTGACTCTGACAGCCGCGCCGGCCGGAGCAGCCTATCAGTTCAGCGGCCCTGGGCTATCCCAAAACGGGCAAAGCCAGACGGCCGTAGTGACGCAGGCTGGCACGTACTCGGTGATTGTGACAGGTGCAGGCGGCTGTACGGCCTTGGCTACGACCACCGTTACTGGCAGCACCATTGCCCCCCAGCTAAGCATTAGCGCCAGCCCATCGGCTACGCCAACCCAGGGACAGGCCGTGACACTGACCGCGTCGGGTGCCGACTCCGGGGCGACGCTCACCTTCGCCTGGAGCACCGGGGCGAATACGGCAAGCATCAACCCGCCGACATCCGCCACCGGGGCTACAGTCTACTCCGTGACGGCGGTAGGCCCCAATGCCTGCTCGGCCACCGCTCAGATCACCGTGACGGTTGGCAACCCTGCCCTCTTCTGCGGACCCGACCCGGCCACTATCGGCCGACCGCTGACCTTGCTTGAGCCAATCTACGATTGCGCCACCGGACGCGTACAGTTCCGCGTGAGCGGGGGTAATGGTACGCCCATCACCTATGCCGCCGTCGGCATCACCGGCCCAACAACCACCTGCTCGGCCTTTGTTGATACACAGCTGGCCCAGGACATCCGCGCCGGACGGAGTAATGTGGAGCCATTCCTCATTACCGCTACCCAGAACGGTGTCACCGTTAGCCTACGCTGGGATGCCCGCGCCACCTGCGCCGGTGGAACCGCCAACACCCCGCCCGCCCTCGCAAACGTTGTGGGCCCGCAGTCGGCTACCCTCGGTACACCCTTCAGCCTGGATCTGAGCCGCGTCTTCACGGATGCCCAGACGCCCGATGCCCTCGTGCTTGCGGCTACGGGCCTGCCCGCTGGCCTGCAGCTTACCGCACGCACCCTGTCGGGAACGCCCTCGACTACGGGTATCAGCACCGTGACGCTCACCGCCACCGACCCCGGTGGACTCACCAATACAACGAGCTTCACCCTTACCGTAGGGCCGGCGGCCAGCCTCACCGTGACGCCCCCGCCCACCGGCACCGCCCTGGCCGCTACCCTGGTGAGCTATGGGTGCACCGCCGGAGCGATCACCTTCGGCTTTACCGGCGGCTCCGGCGCTCCGGTCGAGTATCTGGCCATTGGCGTGACGGGCTGGACCACCAACCCCACCCACGTGCTGGAAGCAGGCCTGCGGCTCGACCCCAAGCCCATTACGATTCGCGTGCGCCAGAACGGCGTGGAAGGAACGTCCTTCGTGTTTGACTTTGCGGCTTACTGTGCAGGAACCCTTCAGCCACCCACCAACACGCCACCATCGGTCGCTAATGCCATCGGGCCTCAGTCGGCCACCGTGGGGGTATCTTACAACCTCGATTTGGGGGCCATCTTCACCGATGCCCAGACGCCCGGTAGCCTAACCCTGTCGGCAACCGGCTTACCCGCCGGGCTGTCGTTGAGCGGCAATCGCATCAGCGGTACGCCTTCGACCTCGGGCGTGAGCACCGTCACCCTGACGGCGACGGATCCGGGTAGTCTCTCGGTGAGCACGAGCATCGTGATTACGGTGCACCCCAACAGCAGCACGGGCATTACCCCACCCACTCCGCCTGTAGTTGGCGGACCACTGGCGGCCACCGTGGTGAGCTACAACTGCCAAACCGGGGCCATTACGTTTGGCGCAACCGGTGGTAACGGGGCAGCGGTCGAGTACCTGGCTATCGGCATCAACGGCTGGACGACCAACACCAACCACCTGATCGAGGCCGGGCTGCGGGCCGACCCCAAGCCGGTCACCATTCAGATTCGCCAGAATGGGGTGGGTGGCACGCCATTTACCTTCGACTTTACGGCTTTCTGTGCGGGCAATCCCCAACCACCCACCAACACGCCCCCGACGGTTGTGAATGTCGTAGGGCCTCAGTCGGCCACGGTGGGCGTTAACTACACCCTGAATTTGTCAACCGTATTTTTCGACGCCCAGACGCCAGCGGGAAGCCTTGTGCTGGGGGCTAACGGCTTGCCAGCCGGGCTCTCGCTGAGCGGCAGCAGTATTTCGGGTACGCCCTCGACTTCGGGCGTTAGTTCGGTAACGCTGACAGCCACCGATGCGGGCGGGCTGTCGATAAACACTGGCTTTGTCTTGACGGTAAGCCCGGGGGGCAACACCACCCCCACCACCCCACCCGTGGGCGGGCCATTGGCCGCGACCGTTGTGAGCTACAATTGCCAAACCGGAGCCATTACGTTTGGCGCAACCGGCGGCAACGGGGCAGCGGTCGAGTTTTTCGCGATTGGTATTACGGGCTGGACCACCAACGTAAACGGCACGATTGAGGCCGGGCTGCGGGCCGATGCCAAACCGGTGACTATCCGGTTACGGCAAAACGGCGTGGAGGGTATTCCGTTTGTGTTCGACTTCGGGGCTTTCTGTAGCCGACCCGCGCGGGTAGCCCAGCCAAACGAGGCCCCTCTTACTTTGACAGTTTGGGGTAACCCAACGAGCCTAGATGCCGTTGATGTGGAGATTGGAGGAGCCGATGGGCAATCGCTTAGAGTTGAGGTAATGGGCAGCTCAGGGCAGATACTCCATACGGAAACCCACCCGGTAGCCCCCGCCAACTTGCGGCAACGGGTTCCCCTGCGAGCTGGGCCGGGCGTGTACCTGATTCGCGTAAGTACACCCAAAGGCAGCGTGATACAAAAAATCGTGCGGTACTAATTCAATGGTGATATAGATTTCAGCCAAAACGCCCGGTGCATGTCATCGGGCGTTTTGGCTGTTTATACGGAGTTTTTATTCCGAAATGCCTACACTCACCCGCCTGGGTTGACCGGCAACGACAACAGCAACTGGGTCAGCCTGGCTATGTCGACTGGTTTTACGAGGTGGTCGTTGAAACCAGCCTCAAGGCTTCGTTGCCGGTCTTCGGCCTGCCCGTAGCCCGTGAGGGCAATCAGGGTCAGTTCGGGACCAATGGGTAGCTGTCGAATAATACGGCAGGTTTCGTACCCATCCAGATCAGGCATACCAATATCGAGGAGAACAAGCTGGGGGCGAAGGGTTTGCAGGGCTTCGATCGCTTCGATACCACTGTACCGGGTGTGCACCTCGTTTTTAAGAACTTTCAGCAGCATGGAAAGGGTGTCGGCCGCATCGTGATTATCGTCGACGACCAATATCCGGTGGCCAGATCCATCGGGGATTGTCAATTCATCGGATGAATTCATATCTTTTACGTATTCATGGTGTAGTGGCAGGCTAACGATGAACTCACTCCCCCGACCCAGTCCCTGACTGCGCGCTTCGACGCGACCGCCGTGGAGTTCAACGAGTTTCTTCACCAGCGTGAGGCCCAGTCCAAGCCCCCCCCGTGAGCGGGCCAGGGACGTATCGACCTGCACAAACAAGTCGAAAATGGCCGAAAGATGCTCGGGGGCCAAACCGATCCCGTTGTCGGCCACCCGAAGCTGTGCTTCCTGACCATTTTGCGTGAGTGTCAGCCAAACCTGCCCGCCCTCGGCGGTGTACCGGGCCCCATTGGTCAACAGGTTAACCACGATCTGCGTGAGCCGGGTAGCATCGCCGTCGACGTACAGGGGCGAAGGCGGTAGCGTCGCCCGGAGTAACCGCCCGCTACTGTCATAAAGGGGCCGCGTGGCATCTACCGCCTGCCCCACTAGGGCCGTGAAATCGACGAGTTGAGGGCGAAGTTCAATTTTGCCCCGACTGATGCGACTCAGATCCAGCAAATCGTCAATTAACCGTATTAAATGATTTACCTGCCGACTCATCATGTCTACGCCTGAGCGCAGGGTTTCATTTTCAACGCCGGTCATTGAGAACACCAGCAGCATGTTGCGGATTGGCGCAAGCGGGTTGCGTAGCTCATGGGCGAGCATGGCCAGAAACTCGTCTTTTCGCTCGTCGTTTTCGCGCAGGGTTTGCTCCATGCGCTGCCGGTCGGTGAGGTCGCGGGCAATCTTGACGTACCCTACCAGTTGCCCGTCGGCATCGAACAGGGGGGATAGCACACCCGACACGTATAACCGCGAACCATCGCGCCGGATGTGGTACCGTTCATCGGCGGCCCGACCCTGTTGTCGGGCAGTGATCATTTCGGCCTCAGGTACCCCGGCGGCCTGGTCTTCGGGCGTGAACGTAATGGCCCCCGACTGACCAATGGCTTCCTCGGCTGTGTAATGAAACATTTGCCAGGCACCCGGATTCCAGCCGGTAATGATGTTGCGGGTGTCGGTGGTAATAATGGCGTGATCGGCAATACTGTCGAGTACAATGCGTAGCCGTTCCTCTCCCGCCCTGTGTGCTTCCTCGGCCTGTTTCCGGTCCGTAATGTCGAACATAACCCCGCTCATGCGGGTCGCCTGCCCGTTTTCTTCGGCCGTCACTCGTCCGTAGCCGCTCATCCAGCGTACGGCCCCGTCGTCGCGCAGGGCCCTAAACTCGGCATCGTAGACACTTTTTTCCCGAATAGCCTCGTCTAACTGATGTCGAAGCGAGGCAACATCGTGCGGATGAATATGCCCAAAAAACACCTCGGGCAAGATGGGTTGGTTGTGGGGCGTCATGCCGAAAAGCACGAAATGCTGGTCGTTCCAGTACACCTCGTCTGTGAGCAGATTCCACTCCCAGGTACCCATTTCGGCCGCTTCGACTGCAATCCGGGTCCGCTCTTCCTGCCGACGAAGAGCGCGCTCAACCCGGGCGCGTTCGACGGTGGCCCAGGTTCGCTCGGCGACCTCCCGCGTCAACGTGATTTCGCCTTCGGTCCAAACCCGCGCCTTGCCGACCAACACACTAAATTTCCAGACGAGCACCCCTCCTTTGACAAGCGGCACCGAAAGCAGTGATCCAATACCGAGCGACGTAAATGCTGAGCGAGTGCGTTCGGAGCGAAACGGATTTTCAAGCGTATCGTTCATAATGAGCATATTACCACTACGCAACACATCGACCGTCTCGCCAAAATCGGCCAGCAGATATTGCCCCCGCATAGATGGCAAGTTCTCCTGTGCATAGTCTGAGCCGATCACGGCCAGGCCATTCGGTTCGTCTATTTCCGCGAAGTAAGTGCGGTCGGCTTGCAGATACTCACCCAACAGCCGACACGCCAACTGCTGGATGGCGGCCGCATCGGTCAGGTAACGGAGCTGATCGCTGAGGGAGGTCAGAAACGCCTGCCGACGGGCATTCTGACTCAGGCGCTCCTCAGCAAGCCGCCGTTCGGTCACATCGACAAACGCACATAGGCCATACAGCAAGTGCCCCTCTGTATCGTAAATCGGCACCCCGTTGACGTTCACATAACCGGGGGTACCGTCGCCCCGGAGCAGCTTCACGTCGTCGGCCACCACGCGCTCGCCGTTTAGGAGAACCCGCGCCATCGGCATCTGTTCAACTGGAATCGGCTCGCCGGTTTCTTCATCAATCACCTGCCATTCGGCATATTCCTGAATAGCCTGACTCTCCCAAAATGGGTGGCCTAAAATTCGGGCAACCTGATCGTTGCCGTAAATCAGTTTACCCGTCGCATCGGCAATGACAACCCCCACGGGCATTTCGTCCAGGACGGTGGCCAGGCGCTCCTGTTCTTCTTTCAGTTTCTGGCGGGCATGTACCTGTGCGGTTATATCCACACACACCACGCTCACGCCCGTTATAGCCCCGTATTGGTTTCGGTGCGGCTCGTACATAAAGTCGACGAAAAGGGAATCGTGCTTCTCCGCCCGACATACGTCAATCACCTGCTGATGTACAATGAGCGGTTCGCCCGTTGTGAACACCGACTGTAGCTTTTGGGCAAAATCGGGCTCCTGGGCTTCTGAAAAAACCTCCATAAATGGTTTGTAGACCACGTCGTGACGCTGGCGGCCCCAGAAATCGAGCATCAGCTGGTTAACCTGAGTAATCACAAACTGAGGCCCGTCGAGAAGGGCCATTGCAACCGGCGCCTGACGGATAAGCTCCTCGAACTGACGGCTTTTGGTCTCCAGCTCCCGACCCATAGTCACGTGCCGTGTTGCCTCGTGCCCCACCGCCAGCACCCCGGCCACCCGACCCGTTTCATCGGGCACAGCGCAATAACTGAAAGTCCAGTAGGTATCCTGAAGCTGACCGTTTCGTATAAACGGAATCGACTCATTTTCGGACCAGGTGCCTTCGCCTGTGTTGCGTACCTGATCAATAAGTGGCTTAATGGTGGTCCATATATCGCCCCAGCAGTCCATGGCCTGCTGACCCAACGCTCGCGGATGCAAGCCCGAGTCGGCCAGAACCTGCCGGAACGCATCGTTGTAAAACTGCACCAGGTTATCGCCCCACCACAACAGCATCGGGAACTTGCAGGACAAGAGGGTGCCCAGCGTAGTCTGTAGGGGTTGCGGCCAGGTATCGGGTGGCCCCACCGACGTTTCAGACCAGGCAAAGGCGCGCATCAACGCGCCCATTTCACCCCCGCCTTTGAGAAACGGATACACTGTATGTACTGAGTTGGTGCCCATGAGTGTGTTCATTCATCAGAAAGGGCGGAGATGATCCGGCGCTGCTGCCAACACAGACATTATAGTACGGATCGCTAAGGGTACCGATCAGCACGGTAGCTGAGCCGTTAGCTGTTGCTGTAGTTTAGCAGATTAGCCTGTAGAGAGCCGGAGATCACTGTAGCCGAAATCGTCTGAAACAGTTGATAAAAAAGAGTTTGGGAGAATGAACACAGGCCGGTCCATACGGATTCGACCAGAAAACTGTCCCTACTGGGCAACCAGACGAAATCAAAGCTACCCTTATTTGTCAAATAGTCTTTCACTTCTATCTATAAACTGATTTAAAGGTTCGGAACCTCTGTCATGCAGCCAATTCGTACAGCATCAAGCCCACCAGCTATAAAGAACGGCGGGAAGGTTTGGCTGTACTGAACGATTTTTTAGGCACACCTACCTCCTGAATGTCCCTTGTTGTTTCATGTAGCTGACCATCCCCACGGCAAAATACACGCTTCAGGATCGCCCAGACGTATCAAACTTGATACCCGCCCAGCTACCAAACCACTGTAGCCGGGCACAGCCCCAGCAGCGGGCGAAGGATATCTGCACGGCCAGTCGGGTGCGGTAGATAAGAAAATCCACAAATCTCTTATTTACCAGTCCGGGAATATCAAATTTCGGGCTGTTTTGTGCTTTATACCGGTATTTTGGCAGCGCCGTGTTTGCCTACTCTACGCTATAGTCATGTCCTCTGCCTCAACTCCTTACCCCTCACTTTCCATCGACGAGTGTCATCTTCTCGTGAACACGTTTGCCAGTGCCGTTTGGGAGGCCGATGCAACCGGAAAGGTACGTGCCGATTCGCCCAGTTGGCGGGCCTATACGGGGCAATCGGCGGGCCAATGGCTTCGCGATGGTTGGCTGGGCGCGGTTCACCCCAACGACCGCCCCGCTGTCGAACTGGATTGGAACCGGGCTGTTGGGGAGGGTACCCCACTGAGTCTGCAATTTCGGGTAAGCGGTGCAGACGGCGACTGGCACTGGATCAATCTGCTCGCAAGCCCCGTTGCAGATGAGGCCGGGGTTGTCCAAAAATGGCTCGGGTTAGCGATCGACATTGGGGAAAAGAAACGGAGCGAAAAAGCCTCAGATAGGCAGCGGCTACGGCTCGAAGGCAAGCTCACGCAACAAACGGCCGAGGTAGAAGCCGGGCAGCGCCTGCTAAACGCGACGCTCGACAGCTCGCTCGACATGATTCAGGTTTTCGAGGCTGTGCGCAACGAGCAGGGGGCTATCGTTGATTTTGTGTGGGTGCTAACCAACCATGCTGCTGAGACATTTTACGGGCCGGTAACGGATAAACGCTTACTGGAAGAAAACCCCGGCATGATGCAGGAAGGCATATTTGAAACCTTCTGCCGGGTTGTCGAGACCGGCGAACCCGACCAGTCAGAACGACACTACACCCACGAACAGTTTAATGGCTGGTTTTTGCAATCGACCGTAAAACTGAACGATGGCGTTGCAACCACTACCGCCAATATTACCCACCAGAAAGAGGCAGAGGAGCAACTCCGACGCAATGAGGCTTTCTTACAGTCGGTGATTGACAGCTCGCTCGACATCATTCAGGTTTTCAACGCCATTACAGACGAGCAGGGGACGATCACTGATTTTGTCTGGGTCATGAACAACAGCAGGGCTCAGGTTCAGAACGGCGATGTTCTGGGCAAAAGTCTGCTGATGATAAATCCCGGCGTGGTGGAGTCGGGCATTTTTGGCCAGATGGTAGCGGTTGTGCAAACTGGCCAACCGTTTGAACAGGAACTGCACTACACCCACGAACAGTTTGACGGCTGGTTTTATCAGGCTCTGGTGAAAACCGAAGGGGGGGTGGCCATGACCACCCGCGATATAACCCGGACCAAGCAGGCCGAAGCTGAAATTCACCAGCTGAAAGACGAGATTGCACAGCGGGCGTCGGACCGGTACTATTCTATATTTAACTCGATCAGTGAAGGGTTCTGCATCATCGAGCTTTTGTACGATGCAGAAGGGGCAGCAACTGATTATCAATTTATTGAAGTCAATCCAGTCTTTAAAAAGCAAACCGGACTTCACGAAGTTGTGGGCAAGTGCGGGAGCCAACTCACGCCCGGTACCGAACACTATTGGGTAGCCTATTACGACCGCGTAGCCCGCACTGGCGAACCGGCTCATGTCGAAGATTACCATGCTGCTACCAATCGCTGGTACATAGCCAACGCGTTGCGGGTAGGTGGGTCCGGTAGTCGGCAGGTGGCCATTGTGTTTCGCGACATAACCGAACTCAAACGGCGCGAGCAGGCTCAGGCCTATATGCTGGCCTTAAGCGATGCCTTTCGGTCGGTGGCCGATCCGCTGGCCATTGAACAAACCGTGACCCACACAGCTATGATCCATTTCGGGGCCGACCGGTGCTATTATGCCTCCATTGAGGGGGCACATGCCGTTATTCAGCGCGATGCCTCCTCCGGCGATTTCCCTTCTGTAGCAGGCACGTATCCTCTTGAAGAGTACGCTATTTTCAAAAAAATAGTGGAAAATGGCGTGCCGATCGTTGTGCAAGACGCCCTAACCACCGATGTACTGGATGAACCTCTGCGTGAAATATGCCGTCAGATGCAGGTAATCTCGTTTATCGACATCCCCGTGATCAAACAAAACCGGGCAGTGGGGATTTTATCGCTTGTACAGTCAAGACCCCGGCAGTGGACCGAAGCCGAGGTTGAACTGGCCATTGAAACCGCCGAACGTACCTGGCTGGGCGTAGAACGCGCCAAAGCCCAACGCGAGTTGGTTCGCAGCGAGGCTCACTTACAGGCCATTTTTGAACGGGCGCAGGTAGGTATGTCCGAAATCGACAGGTCGGGGCGATTTACCCGTGTCAATAGCAACTTGTGTCAGTTGCTGGGGCGTAGCCGCGAGGAGTTACTGGCCCTGACCGTAGTCGACGTAACGTACCCCGACGATGTACCCGCCAGTCGGGAAGCTCTGCACCAGCTGATTCGGACCGGCGAGACTGTTTCGCTCGATAAACGGTATGTTCACTCCGACGGGCGGCTGGTATGGGCCAACAGCTCAGTTTCTACACTACCCTCGGCCCAGGGCGGCCCACCGACGTTTCTGGCCATCACCGTTGATCTGACCCAACGCCGACTGGCACAGGAAGCCCTCCGCGAGGCCGACGCGCGCAAAGACGAGTTTCTGGCGATGCTGGCCCACGAACTGCGTAACCCAATGGCCACCATTCGGAACGGGTTGCAGATTCTGGACCTGACCACGAAACCGGGCGAAGTTACGCACGATACCGTGGCCATGATGAACCGCCAAACCGATCATCTGGTGCGCATGGTCGACGATCTGCTCGACGTGAGCCGGATTAGCCGGGGCAAAATCGAACTCAAAACCGAACGGGTCGATCTGGTCAAACTGGCGCAGGAGGCTACCCAAAGTATGGAGCCACAGTTTCGGGAGAGTGGTAAATCGCTGACGGTAACCGTGCCCGATACCCCCATTGAGCTGGAGGGCGACGCTACCCGGCTGACGCAGGTACTCACCAACCTGCTCACCAACGGCCTTCGGTACACCGGCCCGAATGGTACCGTCACGGTAACGGTTTCGCACCAGAACCAGCCGGCAGGGCCATCTGAAGCACTCATCCGGGTGGAAGATAACGGCATTGGTCTGGCGGCCGAGCAGCTCTCGGCGGTGTTTGACCTTTTTGTGCAGGTCGACCACTCGCTCGACCGCTCGCATGGTGGGCTTGGGCTGGGCCTTACACTCGTGAGGCAGTTGGTCGGGCAACATGGCGGCCGGGTAGAGGCCCAAAGCGCCGGACTTGGGCAGGGCAGCACGTTTCTGGTCTACCTACCCACGTTGCCGTCTCCCCCCAGTGAGCCACCCCTCCCTATTCAAACGGCTACGGAACCCGTAATTAATCGTCGGGTTCTGGTAATCGACGACAATACCGATTCGGCGTTCACGCTTGGTTTATTGCTCAAGCTGAAAGGCTACGAAACCCATACGCGCAACAGTGGACAGGCGGGTTTGGAAGCCGCCCAACAACTTAACCCGGCGGTCATTCTGCTCGACATCGGTATGCCCGGCCTTGATGGCTTCGAAACCTGTCAGCTTATCCGGCAACAACCCTGGGGACGTGACATCGTGATCATTGCTCTGACCGGCTACGGGCAGCCCGAAGACATCCAGCGAACGCAGCAGGCAGGCTTCAATGCGCACCTGGTGAAACCCGTTAGCCTGGCCCATATCACCGGCCTTTTGCGTCAGTGGGTGGGCGTTTGACAAGTCTGATCCGTAACGGAATCAATCCCTCAAACGGCCACTATGGTTGCTTTTTCGTTGTCGGTACCGTTTCTTTCATCAAAGCACCCGACTATGCACTGGATTACCCGCGAACGGCCCAAAATTGATCGGCTGGCCTGCCCCTGGCTTATTATGCGTTTCATTGACCCATCGGCCGTAATTCATTTTGTACCCGAGGGCGAGGTCATTTCACGGGCCGAAGCCATCGGAGCCATTCCCTTCGATGTGCCGGGGGTAGAATACAGCCATTACGAAGACCGCTGTACGTTCGATTATTTTCTGCACAAACACGCCCTTACTGACCCCGCTCTGCATCGGATGGCCCCCATTGTGCGCGGAGCCGATACAGACGATCATAGCCTGACCCCACAGTCAGCGGGTTTGTGGGCCATTTCGGCGGGGCTGGCTCACAACCTTACCGACGATCAGGCCCTACTGGCGCAGGGGCTGGTGTTGTACGATGCCCTTTATAGCTGGGCTAAACATCTCCAATCGGTACGGCACACTCAAAGCCCCACCGAACAACTGTTGCTGGCCGTATTGCACAACTACCTCGGGTCGAAGGGGCGGCCCAAAGTGCCGGCCTGGGTTGGGGAACTGAAAGAAGCTATTCAGGATCAGATCGATACCAATTTATCGCTCAGCCTGAGTGCCCTAGCCGAAAGTTTGGACATAAATCCCGCGTACGTATCGCGTACGTTTGCCCGCTACTTCGACGACCTCTCATTTGGCGAGTACATTCGGAAGCTGCGTCTCGACAAAGCCCTCCATTTGCTCGATACCACTTCGTACACCCTCACCGAAATTGCCTACCTGACCGGCTTCTCTGATCAGAGCCATTTTACCCGGATTTTCAAAAAACAGATGGGACAAAACCCGTCGGAGTACCGAAAACAGAGCCGAAAAAGTAAAAGGGGTACAAAAGGTTAAATCCGTTCTATTTTGAGTCCTTCGGTCGCCTGTATTCTTGCGTCGATTGGGTGGCCCGGCAAGTGTATCGGGCCCCTTTTCGACCGTTATGACCACAAAAGCTTCTTATTCACTCACCGATCTGGTTCGTTATTTTCTGCGTTTAGGCACACTGGGCTTTGGTGGCCCCCCGGCCCTTGTGAGCGCCATGCACCGGGATCTGGTTGCCGAGCGGGGCTGGATAGCCGAGACCGACTACCGCGAAGGGCTCGCCTTAGCCCAGCTGGCCCCCGGCCCGCTGGCCGCCCAACTAGCTATTTACCTCGGCTATGTGCATTATGGCGTGTGGGGAGCTACTCTCACCGGAGTTGCCTTTGTGATTCCCTCGTTTATCATGGTGCTGGCGCTGGGCGTGGCCTATGTACAGTTTGAGGGGCTTCCCCCCATGCAGGCCCTTTTCTACGGGATTGGGGCCGCCGTAATCGGGATAATTGCCGTTGGCACCTACCGGCTTACCCGTAAAACCGTTCGGGCCGACGACCCGCTCGGCTGGATCTTATTGGGTATTTCGGCGGGGGCAACCATCCTCACCGAAACCGAGCTGCTCTGGCTCGTTCTCTTGTCGGGCGGAGTTTACTGGCTGGTCAACCGTCGGCCCGGCCTTATCCGGTTCAATACCGGCAATAGTGTGGCCCTTGTGCTGGCGCAGGCGCTCGCCCTCCCAACTGACTCTATTCTGTGGAAACTGGCCTTATTTTTCACCAAAGCGGGGGCTTTTGTGTTCGGAAGTGGGCTGGCCATTGTTCCTTTTCTGTACGGGGGCGTGGTGAAGGAATACGGCTGGCTGACCGAACAGCAATTTCTTGATGCGGTAGCGGTGGCCATGATCACCCCCGGCCCGGTGGTGATAACGGTCGCGTTTATCGGGTATCTGGTCGCGGGCTTTCCGGGGGCCTGCGTGTCGGCGCTGGCTACATTTCTGCCTTGCTACCTGTTCACCATTCTGCCCGCGCCTTACTTTCGGCGCTGGGGTAAGCACCCCGGTGTAAAGGCCTTTGTCGATGGTATCACGATAGCCGCCGTCGGGGCTATTGCGGGGGCGGTGGTTGTGCTCGCACGTCGGCAACTCACCGACATACCCGCGGTCGGCCTTGCGCTCACAAGCATTGGCTTGCTGTACCGGTTTCCCAAACTCCCCGAACTGGCGCTCATTGGTGGAGCCGCTTTGGCCGGGCTCCTGCTGCGGTATTTTTTTTGAGAGACCAGCCGCTGAGCCACTTTTTTTAATTGACGGCCGGGGCATCTTCTTTAATTGGGAGCCGGGGCTGGCAAACCAGCCCCATTGCTGATTTATCCAAAATGGCTGGCGCGTAGGTCTTTGACCGGCTCAGGCTGACGGGTAACCTTCAAACCAAGTGCCAGCCCGGGTCCCAACGGGGTACCGCATATTCGGCTGAGCCTGCCGAGGGCCCACGCGCCAACCAGCAACTATCTGTCAATCAAACACTTTTAATTCATATTACCCGTAACGCAGGTTATTTTACCGGCGGGGGTAGGGTGCTTTTCTGCGGTTCAAGGTGTAGCTAAAATCTTCATTCCCAACGAGCGGCAACCCATCGGCGCCAGCAAAGAACAGAATATTATCGTCGCCCTTAAGCAAGCGGAGGGGCTGAGACCATTGATCGAAGCTGAGAAGATAGACTATGCGGCCATCTGGTTCGGTACTGATTTGCCACGTACCTCTTGCCATGTGCTCTTTTCGATAGCCGTTTCCGGCCAACTGAAAGTACGTGGGTTTACCCGTTAGCGAATCGCTGTGGAGCTGAAAATACCATTTTATTTTGATGCAGGCGTCGCTTTTGGTAATGCCAAGCAGGCCGGGTATTTGGTTACACGGGGTTCGGCCTTCAAACACAAGGGGGCTTGAGACATTGGTTGGCCTGGCCCGAACATGCACTTCGTTTGTCGGCACCGGGCTGGCGTTGTTCAGGGCGTAACTGTACCCGCCGTTTCCGATCAGCATGCCGTTGCTGCTATCCAGCAGATGAAGCACATTGGCATTCAGCTCCGCAATAGCAAGCTGCTTGTTATGGTGCGTCAGTTGATACCCAGTTTCAGAACGGGTAAGTTTACCGTCAAATGCGACACGTTGCTCATTAGAAAATCCATTCGTACTCGGTTTCGACAGGCCGTACTGACATTGAAGGGTAAACTTTTCAGGTTTCAGTTCGAGCTTCCACCGGATAAAATCAATGGAATCGGTGGCCGAAATCTGGAGAAATTCGCGCACGGTGGCATGGGCGGGCGTACTGCCAACATACGTTTGCGCGGTGGCGCTGCACCCAATGCCAATAAGCAGGAAGCACAGCAGGTAAAGGTGGGGTTTCATCCGTTTCAGGGGTTTAGAACTGTGTACGCACAACCATTTACTAAACATAGAGTTGATTAAGCAAACGAGCGTTGCATCGACCCGTTTATTAAGTGCCATAAAGAGTAGCTTGTCTATGCCTTCGACATTTGGATTTTAGTGGCACTCTCGATTACGGGCTCTCAAAACATCACCAGCAATTTAATCTATTTAACCCTCTACAGTTTATGGTTGCAGCGAAAGGTTATGCCGCGCAAAACAAAGATACGGATCTCGCCCCCTGGAGTTTCGAACGCCGGGAGGTAGGCCCACACGATGTGCAGTTTGATATCTTGTACTGTGGCGTTTGCCACTCCGACCTGCATCAGATTCGCGACGAATGGGGCGGCAGTATTTACCCGATGGTTCCCGGCCACGAGATTGTGGGGCGGGTTGTGGCCGTGGGCAGCGCCGTAACTAAATTCAAGGTGGGCGATCTGGCCGGCACGGGCTGCATGGTCGACTCGTGCCGCACCTGCGAATCGTGCCAGCAGGGTCTGGAACAATACTGCTACAACGGCAACAGCCAAACGTACAACGGCCTTGAGCAGGACAAGAAAACCCCAACCTATGGCGGCTATTCGAACACCATCGTGGTGAACGAAGACTTCGTATTGCGCATCCCCGAAAACCTGGATCTGGCGGCAGCAGCCCCGTTGCTTTGTGCAGGTATCACCACCTACTCGCCCCTGCGGCACTGGAAACTTCAGCCGGGGCAGAAACTGGCCGTACTCGGTCTGGGCGGTCTGGGCCACATGGGCGTTAAATTTGGCGTGGCGATGGGTGCTGAGGTGACCGTGCTCAGTACGTCGCCCGCCAAAGAAGCCGACGCCAGGCGGCTGGGCGCACACAATTTTGTGGTTACCAGCGACCGCGAGCAGTTCAAAAAAGTCAGAGGTTCGTTCGACTTTATTCTGGACACGGTGTCGGCCGAGCACGACTACCAACCGTACCTCTCTCTGTTGAAAGTCGACGGGGTACATATCTGCGTGGGTGCGCCCCCAACCGCTTCGGCCATTAAAGCATTTAGCCTCATTACAGGTCGTAAGAGCATTGCCGGGTCGGGGATCGGTGGCATCGCCGAAACTCAGGAAATGCTCGACTTCTGCGCCGAGAAAGGCATCGTGTCGGACATTGAGCTGATCAACATCAAAGACATCCATCAGGCTTACGACCGGATGCTGAAAGGCGATGTGCGCTACCGGTTTGTAATCGATATGGCCACCCTGTAGTCTGTATATTCTGTAATTGCCCGGCCCTGACGAGGGCCGGGCTTTTTTATGCGCTTCCCCTGCCGGTTATACTATTCATCCAAACGGCTTTACATTGTAGAAAGTAGCCTCGGCAGCAAATAATTCAGATGAAAAACCGGATACCATTTACAGCGCAGATAAACGAGGGGTTAACCCAGTTTTGGGGATATACACGACTAAGCCTGATGGCTGCCTGTGTGGCAACGTCGGTCCCTTCGGTAGCCCAAAACGCGCAGATCATCTACAAAAACCAGTGTGCTGGCTGCCACGGGGGGCAAATGCAGGGTAGCGCCGGGCCCGCCCTGATTAAAAAAGAGTGGAAACACGGGGGCGACCGGGCTTCAATTCTGAAAACCATCCGGCAGGGTGTACCTACCACCGAGATGATGAAGTTTGAAGGCATTCTGTCGGCCAGGGAAATAGAAGCAGTTACGGATTTTATAGTCAACGCCCAAACCGCCCCCCAACTGCTCAAAAAGGCAGATTTGCCGTTGAGCGTACAGACCAAGCACTACAACCTGAAGATCGAAAAGCTGGTAACCGAGGGTCTGAACAGCCCCTGGGGTCTGGAGTTTATCGACGCCACCCGCGCCCTGATTACCGGAAAAAACGGGGACCTGTACATGCTCGAAAATGGCAAGCTTGACCCGCAGAAGATCATCGGTCTGCCCAAAGTTTACGGCACCGATCTGGTCGGCGGACTGATGGATTTAGCTCTTGACCCGAACTACAAAACCAACGGCTGGATCTACCTCGGATTTAGCCATAATCCCCAAAATAGCACGGACAAAAAGACGCCCGGCATGACCAAAATTGTGCGCGGCAAACTGCGCGACCATCAATGGGTTGATGAACAGACTCTGTTTCAGGTGCCCGACTCGCTGCTGGTTACGGGCGGCACACGCTGGGGATGCCGGTTTCTGTTCGATAAGCAAGGCCATCTCTACTTCACCATCGGCGATATGAACCGGGCGAACGATTCCCAGATTTTGACCCGACCATCGGGCAAAGTGTACCGGATTAACCCCGACGGCTCTATCCCGAAAGACAACCCGCTTTATGGCCAGCCAAACGTGTTGCAGGCCATTTACAGTTGGGGTAATCGCAACGTGCAGGGGTTGGCGCAGCATCCGGCTACCGGCGTCATTTACGCCACCGAACACGGCCCGCAGGGGGGCGACGAACTCAACATCCTGAAAAAAGGAGCGAACTACGGCTGGCCGGTCATCACCTACGGCATCGACTACAACGGCAGCATTGTCTCGACCGAAACCCAACGGGCGGGCATGGAGCAGCCCCTCACCTACTGGACGCCCTCTATTGCTGTCAGCGCGATTGAATTTGTCACCGGCGGGCAGTTTCCCCGCTGGCAAAATAACCTGCTGGTCACGGCGCTCAAATTTGAAGAAATCAGGCGGTTGGTTGTGGCTGGCGACAAGGTACTCGAACAGGAGGTACTGCTTAAAGGCTACGGCCGGGTGCGCGATCTGAAAATTGGCCCCGAAGGCGCGCTGTATGTGCTCACGAATGCGCCGGATGCGCTGGTCAGGATTACCAAAGAGTGAAAGAGTGGCTGAGCTTTTATTCACTCTTTCACTCTTTCACCTTTAGCTTTCTCTCTTTCACCTTTAGCTCGCTCTCTGTTCACGATACGCGCACGGGCCACCCATGCCATCCGATTTTTACTCAAATCTATACACCCCAAAAATAAGTAACCCGGTGATCGGTAAAACTGGTAGGTAAAACCGTAAAATAGATACAGGCAGGCGTATGCGCGGGCGCTACCTTTGCACCCAATCGACCAACTTGTTCTATAACAGTCTTTTGATGTTTCGTTTTATTACGCTCACCCTCGTTGTTTTTTTTGGATGTATGCCGGGCCTCAGCGCCGGCCAATCATCGACCGACAGTACCAAACTCATTTCTACTTTCTCCGGCTCAATAGGTATTACTAACAACGGGTTTTCCATTGTCCCGACGTTCTCGCTGAACCGACCAGCCGCCATCATGAACTTCTACTGGCGCAAAAACCGGTTTAATTTTGACCCCGACATCCGGCTGGTGTCGGATGCCAGCAAAGGGGGCTTTATCTTCTGGTTTCGCTACCGGCTGATAGAGCAAAAGCGGTTCAGCCTGCGGGTGGGCGTTCACCCGGCGTTTTCGCTCGTGCGCAAAATGATCAGCGAGAGCGGCACTGACCGGGAGATTACCGAAATGCTCCGCTTTGCCGCGGGCGAACTTGTACCGGCGTACCAGATTACCCCGAATTGGACCCTCAGTGCGGTGTATTTGCACGGAAACGGGTTGCAGCAACACGGCCCACAACAGACTAATGTTCTCTTCTTGAACAACAGTTTCTCTAACCTCAACGTGGGCGGGGATTTCCGGCTGACGCTTATCCCGACGGTGTTTTTCCTGAAAGTTGACGACCATAGCGGCAGCTATTTTTCGGGCACGGCCATCGTATCAAAAAAGGGGTTGCCGCTTACCGTACAATCTACGATCAACCAGACGTTCCGTTCTGATATACCCGGCAATAAGAACTTTATGTGGAATGTGATGCTGGCGTACAACTTCCGAAAGACCCTGCGCGTGATGCCCTAAAGCGTAAACAAACGGTACCCTATATACGTAACGCATAAATTAGCCCTGAAGGTCATTGATTGGCTCTTCAGGGCCATGTACTTTATCGAGGTAGTACCGGTTTGTGAAGTGGTTTTTACTAGATAGGGTTTTATATGCGCGCATGGGTAAAATGAGGTCGTATGCCCTTCGGAACTCACAAAAGTTTTGTAAAATTGCCCAATCGGACGGGGTTATGTTCCTTTTTCGATAGGCTTTTGGAAAGATTCAATTATAAATTTCCAATTTTACGCTCTTTAACATATTGTCAATCAGGCTTGTCACCACTTGAACGGTCAGAGTCGCACATCCATTACAACAAGGATTAAGACTCTTTTAGGTTTTTCCCCTTATACATACCGAATGGAGTCAGAGTCGCACATCCATTACAACAAGGATTAAGACGTAACTTTCCCAACCTTTAACAACGATATAATCGTTGTCAGAGTCGCACATCCATTACAACAAGGATTAAGACGTTGGTTTATGCTTGCGCTGTGATAACTCTTTTGCTTTGAGTCAGAGTCGCACATCCATTACAACAAGGATTAAGACGTAAGCGTCACCACATATTGTAATCAACTTATATATAGTCAGAGTCGCACATCCATTACAACAAGGATTAAGACTCTGTTTCCTTGGGTATATCGTTCGTGTCCAGCTGTCAGAGTCGCACATCCATTACAACAAGGATTAAGACATCGACTTGATTTTGATTTGGTTTGTAATTTGCCGTCAGAGTCGCACATCCATTACAACAAGGATTAAGACAGCCTTTTGTCTCTGGTAGCAAAGGCTTCTGGACATTTCTGTCAGAGTCGCACATCCATTACAACAAGGATTAAGACCTTGATACAGATGATCAAGAAATCCAATTCTGGGTCAGAGTCGCACATCCATTACAACAAGGATTAAGACTCATCATCGCAGCCCTGTTCGGCTGCAATAGTTGGTCAGAGTCGCACATCCATTACAACAAGGATTAAGATAGTAAGACACACTGATGAAAGAAAACAATTAACGCAGGTCAGAGTCGCACATCCATTACAACAAGGATTAAGACATGATGAGCGAGTTGAACGGGGGTACTTCCTCTGCCTTGCGTCAGAGTCGCACATCCATTACAACAAGGATTAAGACGTCATCCTAAGGTAGATACGTATTTCTCGTGTCAGAGTCGCACATCCATTACAACAAGGATTAAGACTTAATCGGTTGTTGCAGTCGGCTAAAATAGCGTGGTCAGAGTCGCACATCCATTACAACAAGGATTAAGACCACCTTGAGCACTCTCCCCTGAAATGCCACCATATAATGTCAGAGTCGCACATCCATTACAACAAGGATTAAGACAGTTCAAACCCCAACCGAAGAGGAGCGTTACCTTTTGTCAGAGTCGCACATCCATTACAACAAGGATTAAGACAATGATACCTTTACTTTCGTCAAATCATGCACAAACGTCAGAGTCGCACATCCATTACAACAAGGATTAAGACCTGTCGGGATCAGTCCGCTTGACGAGCTTGGTCGTGTCGGGGTGTCAGAGTCGCACATCCATTACAACAAGGATTAAGACACTCATAAGAGCAGACAGGCTAATGAAAGGATTAGGCAAAGTCAGAGTCGCACATCCATTACAACAAGGATTAAGACGATCTTTCAAGATCCATCAATTCTACAACCAATTTGTCAGAGTCGCACATCCATTACAACAAGGATTAAGACCCTCCAAGTGAGCCCGACACTCCATGTCAACCGTGTCAGAGTCGCACATCCATTACAACAAGGATTAAGACAAGCCTTCATTACGAAGAAAGGTAAGGAAATCCTTTAGTCAGAGTCGCACATCCATTACAACAAGGATTAAGACGTAAACAACATTAGGATGTTTGTCAAGATAAGCCTTTAGTCAGAGTCGCACATCCATTACAACAAGGATTAAGACACTTTATCCCGAAGGATGCTTATGGCATTTAAGATGGTCAGAGTCGCACATCCATTACAACAAGGATTAAGACTCTTTTTTTGAAATACCCCTTGTTCAACCGTCATGATGTCAGAGTCGCACATCCATTACAACAAGGATTAAGACAAAAAACGGGTCTGCACCGATCGGGATTAATCCCCTTGGGTCAGAGTCGCACATCCATTACAACAAGGATTAAGACCTTGTTCGAGAGAACTTGTCTCTCTACAAGTTTGTAAGTCAGAGTCGCACATCCATTACAACAAGGATTAAGACCCTCTGCCTGAAATAAGTTTACGACGGTTGTTGTTGCAGTCAGAGTCGCACATCCATTACAACAAGGATTAAGACTTATTCCGAGGCACCCACTGCGAGAAAGCGTTCAATGGTCAGAGTCGCACATCCATTACAACAAGGATTAAGACTGTGTTTTCATCGGGCACTAAGCCCTCAAACACCAAGTGTCAGAGTCGCACATCCATTACAACAAGGATTAAGACTCCCAAGAGTTCAACCACTCCTGCTTTAAGCGGAGTCAGAGTCGCACATCCATTACAACAAGGATTAAGACGTTTTCTCCGCAGCGTAAAAATCCGCAGAGTCCAGTCAGAGTCGCACTTCCATTACAACAAGGATTACGGTTAAACTTGCAGGTATTTGAGAACTGTACGATTTGGTGGAAGCCCACAAAACAGACAGAGATGTCATCTCTCCAAACGAGATGACATCTCTTGAGGGAACCTCTTCCGCAAAAGGAGACCGGCCTGATTGACACGAGACGGTTAAACCTTGCAGGTCTTTGAGACCTGTAAGGTTTGGCGAAAACGAGGACCAGTTTATAAACTTGCGTTGCGACCAGCCTGAAAAACAAGAAACCTGTAAGGCGGGCGGCTGATGCCGTTCCCGAGTCCTTACAGGTCTATACAAGTGATTAAGTAACGCGTTATCGGATGGCCCCCTCCTCAAATTACGTACGGGTGGGCCACAGTATTGCTTGCGGCTTCCACGTGGCTTTGTGGCCACCCCCCTGCTGAGGGCATTACAAAGCCTCGGCAATTCGTTGCAACTCCCAAACCTTCCAATAATTGTAGTTCGTTTGACGAACCAACAGTTTTCGCCGGGTCAACTGTGCCCGCTGCAAAACCTGCCGCTGTTTAGAATCGGGCAGTAACATCAACAGCGAAGCTAATTGACGAATCGCTTTCAGGGTGGTGGCTTCATGCCCCAGTGCTACCGATAACCTGCCCAATTCGTCAATTGTCCAGAGGTCCGGATTCTGCCGCCGAAGGGTTAAGCTACCTGGGTTAATTTGGGCGATGGCCATGATCTCCGCACCGGATAGATCGCCGTACGCGATGGCCCGGAGAATGCTGGCTCGCAGATAAAGAAACGAGCTGATTTGTTGCTTTAACGTAGACATCTGATAAAACGGTTGTAGGAATGACTGGGTAAAACCGGCGTCAGGTTATTTGCCGCCCCGTTTTACCCAGTCGAACAGACTACTTAATCTTACGCACAACCACCGGTACGCAAACATTGGTCGGGCAGGCGCAGGTCTCCACCACAGCCACTGTCAAATCCCGCGGGCAAGCTGGCTGACCTTTGATCATCAGCCATACCCGCACCGTGTAGTTACCCGGTAGCAGACCCGTAGACACCACCCCGTTGGCCGGGATTGCAGCTACTGCACTTGCCCCAGCCGAGTCAAAACTGGTACCCGGCGAGACTTGATAATAGTAGCGGCCCGCCGTGCCCAGATTCACCAGCGTGATCTGACCGTCGGCCTGCGGAGTACTGCCCACGCAACTGCTGTTTTTCACCAACGCTGAGTACGACGGTACGGCTACCTCCTCAATCACAACCGGGCAGCACCCCTGGCTGGGGCAGGTATTGGCCAACCCGCCGTCAATGAGTACACTATAGCTACCCGGCAGGGTGGCCGTGAAACTGTTGAGGGTACCATCGGCCACCAGCGTCGAGCTTGTTGCACCCGGCGCGGTGAGATACCACTGGTAGCGGCTATACCCCTCGGGCGCATTCACCTTGATAGCGAAGGGCGCGCCCTGACATACCTGCATCGGAACCGTCAGGCACGTTTTTACATCCGTAGTCGGGGTGCCGGGTATGCTCGCTGTGTTGTAGACAAGGCCTTCGCCGGTGATGCTGGCTGAGTAGGTCAGCGTAGCCGTGGTACCAGCGGGCAGGCTGGCTATGGCCCATTGCCCCCCGTTCAGACCCGGCGTGAAGCTACCTGTCGAGACGGTCACTGAACCGGGCAGAATGCTCATTCCCGCCGTGTGGGTATCGCTCACCACTACGCCCGTGGCCGAAGCTAGTCCCGTGTTGGCCAGCACTACCGTAAAGCTCACTACTTCGCCTACCTGCGCCTGCCGCTTGCTCACCAGCTTGTTCAGTTCGAGCTTGGGTAAGCCCGTCGCGGTGGTACTGTAAGGTTGTACGGCCGTGCAGCCGTTGGCATCGGTGAGGCTAACGGTAAAGCTCGCCGGCGCGTTGTCTGTGGGTGTTCCCGCCAGCACACCATCTGTCGACAGGTTCAGACCCTGGGGCAGGCTACCCGCTACCACCGCAAAGGTGTATGGACTTTTACCGCCGTTGCCCGTCAGGGTTTGGCTATAGGTGACGCCCACGGTGGCCGCAGGCAGAATGGCCGGACTGATGGTCGGTTGGCCAAAGACGGTGAGCGAGCCAGTAGCCGTAGCCGAGCAACCCGCAGCGGATGTGCCCGTCACCGAGTAGGTCCCGGCCACACTCACACTGATGGACTGGGTCGTTGCCCCCGTATTCCAGCGGTAGGTATCCGCCCCCGACGCGGTGAGGGTGGCCATGCCGCCCGCACAGATCGAGGCCGAGCTAACGGTTATGATTGGCGCCGGATTCTCCACGATGGTGATCGCCGATGTACCCGAGCAACCGGCCGTCGATGTAGCCGTGACCGAATACGTACCCGCTGCACTTACTGAAATGGATGCTGTGGTGGCTCCAGTGCTCCACAGATAGGTGGCCCCACCCGAGGCTGTGAGGGTGGTGGTTTGGCCCGCACAGATGCTCAGACTGCCCGCACTGATGGTGGCCGTCACGGCCGGGTTGACCGTCACCGTACCCACGGCAAACGTAGTTGACGTAGCCGTGGTACAGGTGGCGGTGTAGCTGGTGGTCTGGGTCAAAGCGGGCGTTACGAGTGTGTTGCCCGTTGTGCCGTTGCTCCAGGTCACCGTCCCTGCACAACCAGCGGCCGTTAAGGTAGCCGATGAACCCGCGCAGATAGTGGCCGAAGTAACCACTAGGTTGGCAGGCTCCTCGGTGTTCACAACAATCGAAGCCGTCGTGAAACAAGCAGGACCGGTCGTACACGTAGCCGAGTAGGTTTGGGTCGGCTGAGTCGGGGTGACGATGATGCTGGCTCCCGTTGAACCGTTGCTCCAGTTGACTGTACCGGCGCAACCCGAAGCGGTCAGCGTCACGTTCGTACCGGTTGTTACTAAAGTTGAGCTGGCCGAGAGGTTAAGCACCGGCTGTGGCAGCACCGTCACCGTTCCCACGGCAAAGGTAGTCGCACTGGCTGTGGTGCAAGTGGCCGTATAGCTTGTGGTCTGCGTAAGCGTAGGAGTCACAAGCGTATTGCCCGATGTACCGTTGCTCCACGTTACCGAGCCCGTACAACCAGCGGCCGTCAGTGTGGCCGTGTTGCCGTAGCATACCGTGGCCGAAGTAACATTGATAGTAGCAGCTACCGAGCAGCTGGCCGGGGCTGTGTATGTCGCTGTGGCCGTGCCGCAGCCGGGCAGGCCCACCGTCACGGTGTGCGAGCCCGTGCCCGAGGTCAGGCCTGTGAGAGAGTAAGCCACAGCCGTTGCACCGGCTGGAATAGTCACCGTTGTGCTGACCGCGCCGTCGGTGATGGTAGCCGTGCCGGCCGTGGCACTCGTCAGGCTGACCGTACCTGATACCGCGTACTGGTTGGTAGCCGGATTACACGTACCGGGCGTAGCCGTAGCAGTGACTTTTGTAACGCTTATCCGCTCCATACAACACAACTTACCCACGCAACCGTTGGCATCAACCCCCTCATAATAAACGGCTTCGTATCCGCCGGCCAGGAATGACTCTGTGCCAACAACGATCAACGTGCTGCCCGTACCGATGATTGAATTAGTTGTACTATCTCGCCAAACTACGTTGGTAATTCCCGCCTGCGCCGTGAGCGTCACAGATTGAGTACTACCCGGACAAATCGTGTTGAGGTTACCGCAGGAAGGAGCCTTACTACTCAGTGTGAACGACGCATTAATTTGTCCAGACCCCAGGTTTTGGGTGTACGAAGCCGAGTACAGAATAGGCGTTAGAGCAAAGGCAGCGTTGCTACTGCTAATGAAACCAACGGCTTCAACCTCCCGGGCATAGGGACCTGTAATGACACTCGAATTTACCGTCAGGTTAGCGGTGAAACTGCCGGATGCCGTTGTGAAAGTTTGGGTGTATGTACTGCCCACGGCAAATTGCATGGGCGTACTGAGCGTGATCAGGTTCCCTCCGACCAAGCCGATGTTGGATGACGTGATCACGTTCACCAGATTTGGCGCAGCGGAAGAGATAGCAGTTGCTGTCGTTAAGCTACCGCTGTTGGTTGTGTAAGTGCCGAAGCCAACGTAGCCGAATTGGAAGACCATTGGCATTTGTTGCCCCGCTAAGGTGAAGCAATTTGGACTCGGACAAGCCACCGTGCAGCTGGCCGGAGCGTTGTAGGTCGCCGTTGCCGTACCGCAACCGGGTAGGCTCACCGTTACCGTATGCGAGCCTGTACCTGAAATCAGGCCGGTCAGGGAGTAAGCCACCGACGTTGCACCGGCTGGTATACTAACCGTGGTGCTCTTGGCTCCATCGGTGATGGTAGCCGTGCCACCTCCTAAATTGTTCGTTAGGCTGACCGTGCCAGAAACCGTGTACTGGTTGGTGGCTGAGTTACATGTGCCGGGCGTAGCCGTAGCGACCAGCGTACAGCTATTACAAATGTAGGTGTACTCCACCGTAGCATATGCATATGCCTGTGTCCATTGCCGGTAAATCAGGTTACCACCACCTCCCGAAAGCGTCAAACCATTGAGGGTTGAAGCTGTTAGCGGAATCTGCCCCGCCCCAATGAACTGCGCCAAATCGCCTGTTGCTGAATAGCTGTTGGTCCCACTGAACGTCAGGCTCTGGGGCGGCATCACATAGATATCATCGTCCGAAGTGGGGTTACCCGTTGCATTAGTTACCCAGCGAGAATCCAGGCGGGGATCACTGTAGATGTCGATCATTACATTATCCAGCCAGCTCCCCATGCCATACAACGTCGACAGTCGTTGGATGGGCGGGTTCCCGTATAGTACATCACCACCATAGGTTCCCTGAGCGGCTACGGTAATACTGGCCGGTGCGGTTTGCGAACCAGGAGTTGCAGTGAGCGTTGCGGTAGACAGGTTTGTGGCACCCAGATCAATAAAGATGTCAGCGGTTACGGTAGGTCGGAACACCGAGGGGGTAGCAGCGGTATTCTCAAAAAGCAGATTAGTTCCTTCAAACATACCGTAGGAGAGCTTAACGCCGGTCAGCGTCCGGGTGCCTCCGCCATCGTCGAACTTAGATAATAACAGAGGGACACTATTCAACTCGGTAGGCTGGAAGCGGGTACGGTACGATTGCGTCACTGTCTGGGGGCTTGAACCCACGCATGCTGCGGCCGCACATTCCCCCGGATCGACCACTGTCACTTGTGTAATGCAGGTAGTATTACTCACGTCGGTCAGGATCAGGGTGATGTTGCCATTTCCTGCCGAACCAAGCGGTGCGCGGAGGGGTGTAGGGTAGGCGTAGCTTAAGGCGGTCAACGAACCGCCGTCGGATAGGCTGAGGCTAATAGGGTTACCGTTTTGAGTGGCCGTCAGTATGAAGCGACTTCCCTGTACATTACTGTAGGGCGTCAGCAGGATGTTGACATAATCGTCTGAAGTGACATCGAGCGTGCCATTGTTGTTGCAGTTGGCCTGAGCCGTGGCTGAAGTTGAACAAGGTGCCACCGTGCAGCTGGCCGGAGCCGCGTAGATGGCCGTAGCGGTGCCGCAACCGGGCAGGCTAACCGTTACCGTATGTGAACCCGTGCCTGAGGTGAGGCCGGTCAGGGAGTAAGCCACCGACGTTGCACCGGCTGGCACCGTAACCGTGGTGCTCTTGACTCCATCGGTGATGGTGGCTGTGCCGGCTACAGCGTTTGTAAGGCTGATAGTGCCTGATATGGCATATTGGTTAGTGGCTGAATTACACGTGCCGGGGGTGGCAGTCGCCGTAAGCGAGCAAACAAGTAGAACATCGCAGTACACATACGTAACAGTAGCTACGGCATCGGCCGCCGTTCGAATCTGCGTTACCAGATTTCCAGCTCCACTGACAAGAGAAGCACCGCGTGCATTGGCTCTCAAATCGAGATTACCCGTGCCGGTAAAGTTCGCCAGATCTGCCGCTGTACTGTATGAGAAGCACTTGGAGCCATCCGAAAACACCGGAGCGAAATACGTCATGTCATCGTCGTCCGTCGGGTCGCCAGTCACGTTTGTCACCCAGCTCGGCGACAGGGTCGGGTCGGTCAGGCTATTCAAAGCCGTCGTGACAAACGGCATTGCCAGCAATGTTGAGGGGAATGAGGATGCCGTATTGTCGCCCGGCCAGGAACCGGTTGCCGGGACAAGAACTGCAGCACTGACCGTTTTGGGATAATTGGTCGCCGTGAATACGTTGCTGACAAACGCGACTCCGTTCAACGAGAACGATGTAGTCCCCGTGGTTTCAATATTAACCTCCGTGGCCTCAGTATCCTGACTTTCGGCTATGCCCCAGTTTCTAATTGACTGGTTAACCGTAAAAATGACCGATTTCAGCACCCGCGTGCCGCCCTGCGTATCGAACTTAGGCATCGGCATGGCCTGGGTCCAGTTCGTTGTCGTTAGCGGAATAGCATAGCTGTAGGACTCCACACCGCCCGTTTGGGGGCTAACACATGCCGATGGCAGACACAGTACCGGGGCTGTATAACCAGCCGTTGCCGAGCAGGTGCCATTACTAAACGTGGCCACGACAGTACCCGTTTGGCCATCGGAGTTGAGCCCACCAATTGAGTAGCTGAGTGGGCTGGTAAAGGGCGCTGTAAAGTCCTGATAGCCTTTGCCGGGTATCCGAACGCGTAGCACACCAGCCGTGGGGGCATTGGTAAAGCTAAGTTGCCCGGTTACGCTGAATTTGTTGGTGGCGGGGTCGCAACTACTTGCATTGGCGGTGACCGCCAGCGTACAGGGAACCGTGCAACTGGCCGGGGCCGAATAGGTGGCCGTGGCTGTGCCGCAACCGGGGAGGCTCACCGTTACGGTGTGCGAGCCCGTGCCTGAGGTGAGGCCGGTCAGGGAGTAAGCCACCGACGTTGCACCGGCTGGCACCGTAACCGTGGTGCTTTTGGCTCCGTCGGTAATGGTGGCTGTGCCGGCTACAGCGTTTGTAAGGCTGATAGTGCCCGATACGGCATATTGGTTCGTGGCTGAATTACACGTGCCGGGGGTGGCCGTAACGTTAATAGCACAAGTCGCACTGTTCGAACAGGCGGTAGCACAAATACCGTCGATAGCCACACCGTTATTCGTGTTGGTAGTCGAGAGGTATATCCGCATCCGGTCAGACGTGACGGCTGGCGTAAAGTCCAGACAGATGTACTGCCAATTCAACGTCTTCCAGTCTACCACTTGCCCAGCGGCACCCGTGTAGGTAGCACCGGTTGTGGTTTTAACGTTTGTAGAGGCTGGCAATGTCCATGAAATTGACTGGAAAGAGCCTGTTGTACTGGTAGCCGTGGGAGCAATTGAAAAATTAGACGCTACCCCAGGGCTCAATACGCCAAAGCTGTCTTCATATTCAAAATTGAAAATGGAAGTTAGTGCGGAGTTATTTGGGGATGCGGGATCAAACTGGGCTGCCCAAAAACAAATTCGGTAGCAATTGCCGCTTGTGTACGCAAACCCTAACGATGAATTTGGGAACAGGCACTTGTTAGCACCCACATTAGCCGGAATGGCAAAAAGTCGGTTTGCATCCTTGGCCCCCAGACCTCCATTGGTTGTAGCATCGACCCAATACCCCGTATTTGCCCTGAAACCAGTTATGGGTGTGTCGGGCAAGGTATTCCCGCCGGGGTCTGCACTCAAAAAGACTGACTGGCTACCACCATAGGTCATTAAAGTGCCGGAAATGTTCGGATTAGTGGTGGTGAAGTTGTTGAAATTCCCATTTTCCAGACTCCCGTTGCTCAACAAATTACCCGGGCACCCATCCGTGAGGGCCGCAACCGTTACACTACGCGTTGCGGTAGCGGTGCAGCTCGGTCCGTTGCTTACCAATACCGTGTAGGTGTAAACGCCTGCCGTGGCCGGAGCCGCTACAGTACGACTTGATACCGTAGTAGCCGTGGGGCTGCTGATGCCCGGACCGCTCCAGGTGTAGGTAGTGCTGCCAGACGTGGTGTAACTCGCCGAAACGCCAAGGGTTACCGTAGCACCGGGTGCTACGCTGCCGGGGCTGGCTGTGGGCACAAGGTTTGTGGGGGCCACACAAAGCGCCGGGCATGAAACCTCCTGAATAACCAGGCCGTCGAACAACATACCCATAGTGCGGCTACTGGCAGTTTCGTTATTGAAACTGAAATAAGGTGTGCCATCACTAAAGTTAAAATCAAATTCATAGGTGACCAGTTGCCAGTTCGGTGCCGCCAGATTGTTGGTGGCAGAGGTCGAAACAATGGGCGTCGGGTGTGTGTAAACCGTGCCATTGTTGTTATCCATCAGGAAAGTAGCCGACGCCGTTGGATTGGCCGGGTCATACACAGCCACCCAAACCGAGACGCGGTACCGTGTACCATCGGTAAGGCAGGTGCTGGTGTAAGGGTTAAGCGCAAAACAAACCGAACCAGGAACCGCATTATCGAAAGCTTTTACCCACAAAAACTTGGTTCCGTCTTTAGCGCCCGAACCCTGAATCCACTTGCCGGGGTCTGAGCCCGAAATATTTCCGATGAGCGGCCACGGTCCACCATTACTGGCATACTGAACATCCATGGCCGGGAAACCACCAAACGTTGTCGTCTGGGTAAAGGCCCCATCTTCAAACGAACCATTTTCGATCGCGTTCGTGCAGCAGGCAGAGGGAGCCGCCGTAGTGCACAGATTCGGGCTGCAATTAACCGTGTAGACTACGGTAGTGGCCGGGTTATTAGCCTGCACGACATCAAACCCATTGCCCGCCGTATTCTTGTCGCAGAACGTCATGTTGGTACCATTGTAGGCACCTGATAACGAGATGGTACTCACCCCGTTGTTAACAATGATGCGCCCATTGGCCCCCGAAACGGGTTTGTTAATGGTCAGATCCCCCGTGATTTCGAGCGTACCGTTTATAAAGCCGGGACCATTGAAGGTTGTGGTACCAGTCACACTCATGCACCCGGTATTACTGATACTGAATATTTTGCCCGGTCCCTTATCGCCCACAATAAACTCACAGGCTACGCTTCCGAACGGTCCGCAGATAGTGTTAATCTGCCCGTCGTTGATGATGTTACCGTGGTTGTAGAAATACCGGCCAATGGTGATGGTTGCTCCCTGCGCATTCCGAATATCACTCTCGGCATTTTCGAGGTTCGAGAACGTCATCAGGTTGTCGTTCTCCACGTAGCTGTTCGTACCTAACTTAAACAACGTCGTGGCCGTGGCCGACACAACGCCGGTGGTAGCATTGATGAGCGTAAACGACCCCTCGTTGGTAATGGCTCCCGTGTTGGTAAAATTGAGAGTTCCTTCGTTGTTGATCCGAATCAAATTACCAAAGCCGGGCGTGTTGGTATTCATGGTAGCCCCCGGCTTGATGTTGAACACCGCCTGATTACCCGTTCCGTTGACGTTGTAGCTGCCGTTGGCATTGAGGGTCCCGTACACATCAATGGTCAGGCTGGTGTTGAAATTCAGACCAAACCCGATGGTCCAGGTTGCACCCGTAGCCACGCAGATTTTGTTACCCGTACCGCTGACGTTCAGGTTAAAATCACCGACGTTGCCCGTGATACAAAGCGTCTGATTGCCCGTCAGGTCATAATTACCGCCCGTTACGGCCGTGTTTACACAGTTGGTGCATTGCGCCCAACTTAGCTGACGGCTTAGTACCCCCAACAGGAGGGTTAAGGTTAGGCATAAAAGTAGTTTTCGTTTCATTGCAAGGTATATCAGATGGGTAGTGAATTATTGTTTGGAAAGTTGAATCGGCATGGTAAACAGGTTATTGGCCCGGTTGCGCTCCCGAATGGAACCTGTGGGGTCTATCTCGATTTCGAGTTGGTAGGTACCCTTGGGCAGTCCGCGGGGCAGTTTGATAAACTGACCTTCGTACATCACGCCGTACGTGTCGTACCCGCCTACGCTGATGCCCTGTTTCATGGACTTGCATTCGCCATAGTTGCCCAGCCCGTAATTGGGCAGGTTTCGCTCGCCGTACACCGTTCCGTTGCAGGTGCAGAGGCTGTCGCTGTTGTTGCAAATGCCCGAATCGAACAGGCAGTAACTGACTTTACGCCCTTTGGCAATCACTCGTCGGCGGGGAGAAGCGCGTGTACCGGGGGTTATTTTCACTAACCGAAACTCTACCCAGTCGTCGACATGATAGTGATTGTGTCCGGGCTGATTATCGTAATAGTTGGTACCCGCCGGTCGGTCGGTGGCGATGAGGGTATCGCCCTTTTTTTGGTAAATACGCTGGTAGATACGCTGCCGGGCATACGAGCCGTCGGGGCAGCGTAACGTCGAATCGACGCGTTTGTCGCCACAGTACCACTCCTGTTTGCCCCAGGTTTCGAGCGGTCCATCGCCGATATTGCCTATACTGGCGGCAAAGCGTAGCTGACCGGGGTAATTGGGGTCGTTCCAGGCATACTCTTTTATCTGAGTCTGGGTAAACCGGGGCAGAATAACCAGGTCGGGGAGCAGCTCACAGTTGGTGCCGGGTGGGCACTGGCAGTAAGCGGGGTTTTCAAACGAACAGGGCGGTTGCCCGGCATTGGGCGTCGGGTCTGTCTCGAACGCAAGCGAAACTGTATTGAGGTTGCCTCGTACCCCCGCCCGCAGATCGGTTACGAGCAGATACCAGAGGCCGTTAGGGTCGGTATCGTTGTTCAGAAACGTAAATCGCCCATCGGGAATGTACTCGCCCTCAAACGGGGCTGTACCCAGATGAATGTATCCTGAGAAGCCGTTGGACCGGAAACAGGTGTTGGCATAATGTTGCCCATTGTCGCCCCCGTTGCGGTTGGTGAGCCAAATACTGGCTCCGGCCGGGTTCACGAGCTCGACTTTTATGTCGGACGAGCGGGCGTGAAATACACTCAGGCACACTTTGGCAAGGCCAAACGTCCGGTTTATCCGGATCGGCAGACCCTGCACCCGGATTGGGAAGGTATCGGCTTTGGCTACCCCGTTGAAGTCGCGAATGGGGCCACCCTGAGCACCGAACGTTTGCCCCTGACCAACGGTTGGCGGCAACGAGAACACAAGGAACAAACCCAGAATGTAAAGGAGCCGACAAAGAAGGAATTGGGTGCAACCACCTAAACGGTTACTAATCGGGCGGACTCGGGCGAACGGTTCGTTTATAAACGTTGCTCTCTCTACTACCCGTTGTTTACAAAAGAAGGCAAACAGATTAGACACCCTCTGCCCCATCCCGACCCAATCACCCAATCGAATACCCACCGGCCGTTGCTCTTCCGGGCGAACGGACAGCAACGAAACGGCAACGCGAAACGCGTGAATTTTGTAAACATTATTCTTCATAGACCGGGCACGCTCAGGCCAATACAATGGCTCGAACGGTTTCTTGCAAAAGACCCGCCTACTTTTCTGTTCGCTTTACCATTCGGGTGATAAACAGCATTTATTGGTGGACAATCTACAAACACCCCCGTTCTGCGGCCTACCACAGCCAGCGAATACCAAGCATAAATACTTACTTAATTGCCAGAACCTCATTATGCAACTTGCGTGCTACAGTTTGGCCTTGCAGGCTCTCTTTACGTATAATGGAGTTATATATAGCTATACAATTCTCTATTTTACAGCTTGGATTGATGAGCAAATATCCTTAAACGTGGCTTATCGGAAACCCATAGTAGACTTTTTGGTGTCAGGCATATTTTATACAGTTTCAAGCCCAGTAACGGCAAGCAAAGAGGTGGGTAGAGATAAGCTGCCGCTCCGCGAAAACTCGTAGAAGTTTTGTAAACATGCTCAATCGGACAAGGCAATGTTCCTTTTTCGATAAGCTTTTGGAAAGATTCAATTATAAATTTTCAATTTTTCGCTCTTTAATATCTTGTCGACTAGACCTGTCACCACTTAAGCTCTAAGAATCACACTTCCATTACAACAAGGTTACGGCTCAACCGTGCAGCTATTTGAGATCTGCAAGATTCGGTGGCATCATACAAACAGATAGAGATGTCATCTCTCCAAACGAGATGACATCTCTTGAGCGAACCCCTTCCGCAAAAGGAGACCGGCCTGATTGACACGAGACGGTTAAACCTTGCAGGTCTTTGAGACCTGTAAGGTTTGGTGATAGACCGCTCAGTGGCTCTGAAACAGCCGTTGTAGCAGGCTGCGGTCGTCGAGGTAAATGTTGGCGTTGCCCACGAGGTGATACTGCACCGGTATGGTGTCGTTGCGGTCGGTGTGGAGACCGTTGAGCAGGCGCACGGTAGCTTGCCGGTGGTTGTTCAGAATGGTGGGCGAAATCGACGTGATGACCCCTTCGAGCGCACCGAATTTGTAGCTGGGGTAGCTGTCGAGGTGGACGAGCACCCGCTGCCCCACCGCTACCTGACCGTCTCCCCGAGGTGGGATGTTCACGTAGGTTTTGTATTCCGAAATAGTCGGGTGAATGATTACGGTGTTTTTCTTCGGGTTGTTTTCAAACCCTTTTGTGATGAGCACCCGGCCGCCAATGGGCGCGAGCGTGTAGCTCACCTTGCCCGTTTCAATATCTTCTTCAATCAGCACGGTATCGCCTTTCTGCACGGTTTGGCCCTCGCGCACGGGCGTGCGATAGATGAGGTTGCCCGCGCTGTACCAGCTGGTGTACGAGGGCTGCTCGGAAGCCGTAATCATAACCCGCACCGTCAAAATCTCAGGAAACGAAATCAGGTGGGCGCACCCCACGCTCACCCCAAACAGGACAATGAGCAGCGAAATACCCCACCTCACAATCCAGGGCGGCACATGCCCGATAATCTCCTGCATATCGAGGCTGCTGTCATTCGGAATGGTGGCCATAGGTTACAGAGTTTCGAGTTGCAGCTGATTTTTGACCAATTCGTAGTAATGCCCGCGCCCCATCACAGTCAGTTCGTGGTGGGTGCCCACCTCCACTACCTCGCCCTTGTCGAGCACCACAATCTGATCGGCGTTCATCACCGTGCTGAGTCGATGAGCGATCACTAGCACGGTCCGGTCTTTGAAAAACGTTTGCAGATTATCCATCACAATTCGCTCATTATTCGCATCGAGCGCACTCGTAGCCTCGTCGAAAAACAAATAGTCGGGGTTTTTGTACACCGCACGCGCAATGAAAATACGCTGTTTCTGCCCCCCGCTCAGGCCCGCACCCGTGTTGCCAATGCGGGTGGCAAAACCGAGCGGAAGCCGTTGCACAAAATCGTCCAGATTAGCCACCCGAATAGCGTACCGGAACCGGGCTTCGTCAATGGGCTCGCCATCCACCGCGATGTTGCGGGCAATGGTGTCCGAAAAAATGTACCCTTCCTGCATCACGGTGCCGCAGCGTCGTCGCCATTCGCGGGCAGGGTATTGGTTCAGGTCACGCCCTTCTACCGTGATGTCGCCCTCGTTCAGGGTGTAGAACTTCAACAGCAGTTTCAGCAGGGTGGTTTTGCCGCTGCCGCTCGCACCCACAATAGCCGTTACCTTGCCCTTCGGAATGGTCAGGTCAACAGTACGGAGCACCGGCGTGTTACGTTGGCCCCCGTACCGAAACGTCACTCCGCGCAACCGAATCCCCTCCGAGGTATTCTTCCGCAGGGCGTTGGCCTGTAGCAGGGTATTGAGCCGTTGTGATTCGTAAAACGATTCGAGCGATACGCCGTCGGGCTCAGCCACAGGGGCAGCTGCCCGCTCGTCTTCGTCCTCATCTTCGTCTGGGCGGTTATGAATTTCGCCCAGCCGTTCGATACTCACACGGGCGTCCTGCAGGTTGCGCAAAAACCGCGACAGCTGCGCAATGGGCTCGTTCATCTGCCCCACGATGTACGAAATACTGAGCATCACCCCCAACGAAAACTCGTGTTCCATGACTGCAATGGCCGCCATGTACGACACCAGAATGTTTTTGAGCTGGGTCAGACACGTAGCCCCCACCTCCTGATACTGCTCCAGCGCCAGGCTTTCAATATTGATTTTGAACAGCTTGGCCTGAATCCGCTCCCAATCCCACCGCCGTCGGCGTTCGCAGTGGTTGAGCTTGATCTCGTACATACCCGTAATAATCTCGTAAATGCTGTTCTGATGCTCCCGCAACCGCTGAAACCGTTTGTAATCCAAATTCTTACGCCGGCGCAAAAACAGCAGCGTCCAACCAAGCGTGAGCCCGCTCCCGAGGGCAAATACCCCCAAAATGGGCAAACTGTGCATCCCCAATACGGCCGAAAACACCACCAGATTGACGAGCGAAAAAAGCATTTGGAGTGTGGAGCCAGTCAGAAAGCTTTCGATACGGTGGTGATCGCTGATGCGCTGCGAGATGTCGCCGATGTTTTTGGAGTCGTAAAACTGAATGGGCAACTTCATCAGCTTCACCAGGAAATTGGAAATAATGGACACGCTCACCCGTGTATTGACGTGTAGCAGAATCCAGTTGCGGATCAGGTCGACGCCTATACTGCCCAAAAACAGAATCAGCTGCGAAAACAAAACGAGGTGAATGAACCGGAAATCTTGCCGCTGAATCCCATAATCGACCAGTCCCTGGGTCAGAAAAGGCATAATCAGAGCCAGCACACTCGAAAACAGCATCCCGAACAGAATCTGAATGATGTACCGCTTGTAGGGCCGGAGGTACTGGTACAAAAACCGCAGGTCGCGGGGTTGGGCGTCGGCCAGGGCGCTTTGCTCGTAAAAGGCAGGCGTGGGTTCGAGCAGGAGCGCAATGCCTTTGCCCTCGGCCCCGCACCAGCCGTGCATGAACGTTTCGCGGTCAATCGAAACCATATCGTGAGCGGGGTCGGCCACCACAAACCGGGCCTGTTTGCGCCCCCACCGGGCGGGCAACACCTTGTGCAACACCACAAAATGCTCGCTGTTCCAGTGCAAAATGCAGGGTAGCGGGGCATTGTCGAGCAACTGATCGACCGACAGCCGCACGGGCAGGGTTTTAAACCCAATTTTTTCGGCGGCCTCGTTCAGGTCCATCAGGCTCACCCCCTGTTTGGTAATGTGGGCATTGGCCCGCAGGTAATCGAGCGAGTAGTCGCGACCATAGAACCCCGCTACCATTTTGAGGCAGGTGGGGCCGCAGTCCATAAAATCGAGTTGTCGGTGGAAGGTAAAAGCCATACGTCGAGTGAATTAAAAGAAAGCCGTGCGTACGGGAGGTGCGCCTTCGTACCGCAACCGGCGCAGACCCGTAGCCCGCCGGGCGGGTGCGGGCAGGAGGTCGAGCAGCCGGTTCTGAATGTGCACAATGAGCCGCTGAAGATCGTGACAGTACACCGACGGATTGTCGAAACCGCGCTCCGGGCTGTAGCGGTGCGGCAAAAACCCTCCTCCGCAAACCTCCACCAGTCGGCAGGCCCGGCACTCAGCCGCGAGCTGATGGTGACTCAGGTGGTAAAGCTGAATCAAGGGCACGGCCAAAGCTTCGTCGAGATCGTGGGTTCGCACGTTGGCCCCCACCTTGGTAAAGCCGTCGCCACAGGCTTTGAGTGTCCCCACAGGCTCAATGGAGCCATCGGTTTCGATAATCAGAAACTCGTTGTGTCGGCCGCCGAAGTACTCGAACCCGTTGTCGATGCCCAAAACCAGCCCCATAATCTGATCGAACAGCCGGATAGATACCCGCGCGGGCCGGTCGGCCAGCCAGCGATCAAACAGCCGGATGAGCCAGTCGGCAAAGGGAGCCCGGTCCATCTCGCGCCAGTGGTGCAAGCCGGTAGGCAACAAGCCGTGGTGGGCGTCGGGCAGGGCGAAGTCGAGGTGCGGCATTCCCAGATCGGCGAGGTGCTCGTACACCGCAACCGGGTCGGCCTGTACGTTGATCACGCTCATCAGGGCGGGCGGGGCGGTCAGGTAGGCCGACCGACGGGCGAGCTCGATACCCCGCCGAACGGCCTCGTACGAGCCCCGCCCCTGATGGTCGCGCCGAAACTGATCGTGCGCATCGGGTGCCCCGTCGATACTGATGCTCAAATCGATACGCAACCGACCGAGCAGTTCACACCACGCATCGGTCAGTAACGTACCGTTTGACTGTAGCGAAAAATACAACCGCACGTCGGCCAGCTGAAGCCGGGCCTGCGTTACAAAACGTTCGTAAAACCGGGGCGGAGCCAGCAGGGGTTCTCCCCCGTGAAAAATAAACCGAAACTGCCGCAAACCATGCTGCCGGCAGTGAGACTGCACCCGTTGCAACAACCAATCGACGGTTTCGTCGGCCATGAATTTGGGCTGACGTCGGTAGGTGGTATCGCCCAGGTTGTACATGTAGCAATAGCTACAGTTCAGATTGCACAGACTGGCCACCTTCAGGATGACCGTCTGGCAAAACGTGGGCGTGGGGGCGTCGGTTGGTTTCATGGCAAAGGGTACGTTAACGAGAGGCCGTGCTCAGCGGATCGGTGTCGTCGATGCGGAGCTTACCCGACTCTTTCCAGCCGCCAAATATTTTGTCGGTGGTCATATCGATACCAGCCGCTTTGAGGCTATCGAGCGTCTTTTTACGCGTCTCGTCGTCTTTGGGTTTCAGGAAAAAAGGCTTCTTCTTAGGCATGTCTAAAGAGTGAAAGTGTGAAAGAGTGAAAGGGCGAATCGCTCATTCACCCGTTACTACAGTTGCACCAGAAAACGGGGCATTTGCCAGAGTTCGTGGAGCGATTCGGCTTCGGGGCCCATGGGCGTAAACTCTTTGTCACCCCCCCGAATCTGTTGCAGGGCGGTATCATCGAGCAGATCGATGGCGTCGGGTTGGTCGGCCCCGTGGGGCGTGGTCAACTGTTGGCGGAGTGCATCAAGGTACATGGCTATGAGGACTGATTCGGGCCGGTTTGACCCGGCAAGAGGAAGTTCGATTGACCCGGTTTGTAGGAAAGTTTGGTGTGGATGTATGTCTGAATGCGGGCTTCGAGCAACGGAGCCCGGATGGCGCGGGTTTGCAGGCCGTACAACAGATTCTGGCAGAGCGAAAATTTGAGCACGTCGAACCGGCGTTCGTAAGGTTCAGACAGGAACTCGGCTACCTCCTGCGCAAACTGATCAAATGCCCCTCTGAAGTACACACGCTTCAGGTACAGCCAGTTATAAAGCACAACTCGCTCCAAAGTCGGCGTGGCAAACTCCCCGATATTACCCAGCAGATCCTCAAAATGACTCTTTTCAGCCTCAGGGTTAGCCCCGGCCGTACGCACCAACATACCCGCAGCCGTAGCCGCGTAGGTTTTGAGGCACCCCTCGGCCACAAAGGCCAGATACCCCGATTGAAGTTGGGCAGCACTATCAGTAAAAGCCGTTCCGAACAGGGACGATTCGGTTTCACCCAGAAGCAGGTACCGTATCAGGCCATTGAGCACCCGTCGCTCGGCCGCTACGTCGCCCTGTCGGCTATAGACCAGACACAGGTTTATGTTTTGTTCCAGGCTCCGAAACAACATCGACGGGCAACCCAGCCGCACCAGATAGTCGTTGAGGCTGACGCACTCCACGGTCTGCGCAAAGGCCAAGTCGTACCGGCCTTCTTTGTACGCATACAAGGCATCGGCCGACAACTGAAACTGCCGGGCGTAGAGGTGAGCGTACGGATGCGTGAGCGTTTGCAGCCCTTCGGCCCCTTGCCGCAGCAGCGCCCCGGCATCATGCATCTGCCTTGTTTTCAGCAAATCGACGGCCCGGAAAAAGTAGGTGGTTACCTCCTTTGCCCGGCTGTACTCGTCGGGCGGCATTAGAGCGGCCATCTCTTTGTCCACAAACAACGTCCAGAGCTTCCGGTCATCGTGGGCCGGTTTGGGCGCGTGGTTGGCCGACGGAAACTGGGGGAATCGCTCGGTCAGTTCGGCCAGGGTTTCGGTAGCGCAGTGTGTCGTCATTTAATTCCCGAGTTCAAGTTGGTTTTTGATTAGCTCGTAATAGCGCCCGCGCTGCGACACCAGTTCGGCATGGCTGGCCTGCTCCACAATCCGGCCGCGTTCGAGCACGATGATCTGATCAGCGTGTTTGACGGTACTCAGCCGGTGGGCTACCACCACCACCGTGCGGCCCTGGCAAAACTTGTTTAGATTCTCCATGATGACCCGCTCGTTGTTGGCGTCGAGGGCGCTCGTGGCTTCGTCGAAGAAGATGATATCCGGGTTTTTGTAGACCGCCCGCGCAATCAGAATCCGTTGGCGTTGGCCCTGACTGATTCCGTTGCCCTCGGCCCCGATTTTGGTGTTGTAGCCCAGGGGCGAGTTCTCAATAAACTCGTACAGATTGGCCACGCGCGCGGCTTCGTTCAGGCGTTTTACGTCGGGCTGCTCATCGGCAATGGCGATGTTTTTGGCGATGGTGTCGGAGAAAATAAAGCCCTCCTGCATCACCACCCCGCATTTCGACCGCCAAAACTGGTGGCTGATGCTCTTCAGGTTGTGGTTGCTCCCGATCCGAATCTGGCCTGAGTCGGGGTCGTAAATGCGGAGCAGGAGCTTAATCAGGGTGGTTTTGCCGCTGCCACTGCTGCCCACAATGGCGGTGGTTTTGCCCTGCGGAATCCGCAGACTCAGGTCACGCAACACCGGTTCATTGCCCGCACCGGGATAGGTAAACGAGACCTTATCAAAGCAAATATCCTGATGATCGGGCAGGTGGTTGGTCAGGTGTTTCGAGGGGGCTTCTTCCTCTTCGATGCCGTGAATGTCGTTGAGCCGTTCGATACTGATTTTGGCATCCTGCGCTACCCGCAAAAAGCTGATCAGTTGCTCCACTGGGCCGTTCATCTGGCCGGTGATGTACTGAATCGCCAGCATTTCGCCGAGGGTTATGTGCCCCTCTACCACGCCTTTGGCCGCCAGAAAGATGATAAAGATGTTTTTGCCCTGATTGATAAAAAACGCTCCTACCTGCTGATTCTGGCTCAGCGAAAGGCTCTTTACGTTCAGCTTAAACAACCGGGCCTGTATCTTTTCCCACTCCCAGAGTTTCTGGGTGCCGCAGTCGCTCAGCTTAATCTCATGTACACCCGTGATAAACTGAATAATGTTGCTCTGATTCCGTGCCGACACCTCGAATCGTTTATAATCCAACTGCTTACGCTTGTTCAGAAACAGAACAATCCAGGCCGCATACAAGGCGCTTCCCAGGGCAAACACCCCCGCGATAGTAAGGTTGTAATACGCCAGAATAGCGCCAAACACCAGCAGGTGAATAAACGAGAACAAGGTGCTGAGGGTGGTGTTGGTCAGAAACCCCTCAATGCGTTTGTGGTCGTTGATCCGTTGCAGAATGTCGCCCGTCATTTTGGTATCGAAAAACGACAGGGGAAGCTTGAGCAGCTTGACCAGGAAGTCGGACAGGATCGAGATATTCACCCGCGCGCTGATGTGGAGCAGAATCCAACCCCGTACGAACTCAATGGCGGTTTCACCAACCGACAAAAACAACTGCCCGAACAAAACGAGGTAGATAAAGTGAATGTCGTTGTTGCTCACACCCACATCCACAATGGCCTTCGTCAGAAACGGGAACAGGAGTTGCAGCACACTGCCAGCTACCATACCCACCAGCAACTGCACCAGCAACGACCGGTACTGCATGAGGTATTTAAGCAACTGCCCAATGCCCAGCGTGGAGCCTACCTCGTCGGACTGTTCGTAAAAATTCGTGGTCGGTTCAAGCAGGAGCACTACGCCCTCTTTCACCCCGTTTTGTTGCGTGCTCGCCCAATGGTTCAGAAACTCATCGCGCGTGTAGGTCATGAGCGACTTGGCGGGGTCGGCCACGTGGACTTTTTTCTTCGTGATCTTGTGAACCACCACAAAATGGTTCTTGTCCCAGTGAGCCACGCAGGGGAGCATAACACCATCTTCGAGCTTTTCGAAGCTCATCCGCCCGCCCAGCGTCCGAAAGCCCAGCGATTCGGCGGCTTTGCTGATGCCCAGCAACGATACCCCCGCCCGGCTGATGCGGGATTTTTCGCGGAGCGAGTCGAGACTGAAATTGCGGCCGTAATACTTCGCAATCATCCGCAGGCAGGTAGGCCCGCAGTCCATCATGTCGAGTTGTCGGAAATGTGGGAAAGCCATAACGAAAGAGGAATAGTGGCTTACCGACCCCGGTCGGCCGGTATAGGGTGGGTTAAATAGTCATGTTGAGGCCGTCGAAGGGCGGCAGGGTGTTGTCCTGATACTGCATCAGCGCAATACCAATCCCGATCATGCCCCACCCCCACGACACCCGCATGTAGGAGTTTTTGTCCTCGTCGAAGAAGCTGTCGAACCCGCCAAAGGGGCCGGTTGGCTTGGCGTACTTCATGATACTGGCGTACCAGTTGTTGGCGGCAGCCGCCAACATGGGGTCGTTGCTCAGGCGGTACAACTTGTCGAACACGCCCGCGAGGCCGGCGGCCCCGTACGTAATCGACGCATCAAAGGTGCAGCCGTCGGCTACGGTCCGGTTACAGCAGTCGACCAGCACATCGCGGGTTTGTTGCTGTAGGTCGGCATCATCGGTCAGAATCTGCGAGGCCCGAAATAGCCCGTAGCCCGTGCCGAGGTCACCGTAACACTGCGAAAACTGCTTCGGCTCCACTTCATCGTTCAGCATGATCGGAAACAGCCCCAGGGGTTGGGTGCGCCGGTGCGCCAGCACAAACTGCACACCCGACCGTAGCAAGCGCCGACAGGTTTCGGGTCGGATACCCAGCTCGTGCATCCGCGCCAGAAAACTCAGGATCATGGCCGACCCGTGCGAGAGACCAAAATACACCCGGTTTTGCAGCGTGGGGGCTTTCCAGAAGGCCCCACCTACTTCATCGTACTGCGCCAGCCGGTCTACCTCGTCTACCAGTTCGGCTAACATCTCCCGCGCCGACCCGGTAGAAGCCAGCCGGGCGTGGAAGTAGTGTGCCCCCATCATAGCCCCGCCAAACAGATCAAGGTCACCGAAGCGGGTTCTCCGCCGAACGGTATCGGCCACCACGTCGTCGGCCTGTTTCAGAAACTCGTTGGTGTCGATGTCCAGAAAACCGTGGCGTTTCGAGTACTCGATATACCGGCCGAGCATCATAATGTCGTTGCCGATAAAATCCTGCCGGAACCGCTTCACATAATGGCCCGGCCCTACCATTTCGAGCGCCTTGTCGAAGTGCTCCTCAGCCGTAATGTAGTGGCTGTCGTCGCCGGTGTAGCGGGCGTAGAAGCAGTAAAACAGGCTCAGACCAAATAAGCCCTGATCGTAGCTGGAGGTTTGCAACCACGACTGGTATTGGGGCAACTCATTAGCGATGCGCTCAATCTGATCGGTGATGGGGGTTTTATTTATCGGTTTCATGGTTGTCGAAGGGTTTATTTTCAATAGCCCGCAGAAGAAAATCATTGGCCCGCGAATGACGCGGAGGACGCAGATTGAAAAGGATTTATTTGATCCGCGCTGATCCGTCAAATCCGTGTCATTCGCGTGCTAATCCTGTTTTAAATGGCCCGCGAATGAGACTGAGGACGCGGATTGTAAAGGATTTATTTGATCTGCGTTGATCAGCTAAATCCGTGTCATCCGCGTGCCAACTTTTTATCCGCGTGCCGTTGTTTTCTATTTACAATCGGCCCGTTTCAGACTCATTGCCGAGTTTCTTCTCGTTCAGCTGATCCACCGTTTTCTTCCCGAAATTGTACAGCAGCGTAAGCCCCACCCGCCGACTATCGCTATACGTGCGGCTGAAAATCTCCACCGTCGGGTAGTTGATCGTGGTCCGAAACACATTACCCCGCGTGATGTCGTTAGCCCAGAGTTTGAGCGTCCCCCGCCCAGCCAGCACGGGCCGTGTTACACCCAGGTTAATCATGTGAATGCTCTGCTCCTGATACACGCCGGTTCGGCCGGGCGTGTAATAGTTGGCAGTCAGCTCCGCTTTCCAGCCGTTCGTCAGGGTAAAGAGGCTCGACAGGTTGAACCCGCCGTACAGCTGTCGGGCGTTGTAGCTGGGTACCCCCGGCAGGGCGTTGGCCTCTACCCGGTCGTAGTTGACCCAGCCTGAGTACGAGAGTTGCCACCATTTGAGGGGCGAGTGCGAGTGCGACAGGGCAAGGTTCAGCCGGTTTACACGATCGAGGTTGCGCTGGGCGTAGACCGTAGTGCGGGTGGCAACATCCTGCCGGGGTGTCCACGACATAAAATCCTGGATGTACGTGTACCCGAAGAGCATATTCACCCCGCCGAGCGAGTAGTTCAGCTCTACCACATCATCAAATTGCGGACGCAACAGCGGGTTACCCTCCGAAGCCGTAAACCGGTCGTAGAGTCGGTAAAACGGCACCATATCGTCATAGGCCGGGCGGGTGATCCGGCGGCTGTACGAGAGCGATAGCTGCCGACCGGCGGCCACTTCTTTTTGCAGAAACACACTCGGAAACCAGCTCAGGTAATTGAACGACCGCAGGCCCCGCACATCGGCCAGGGTGTGTTCGGCCCGCATTCCAAGCTGCATAGTAACGGCCTTGGCCTTGAGCGATGACATCAGGTAGCCGGCCGTTACGTTTTCTTCGTAGGCCATCTGGTTGCTGATAGCCGGGTTGAAACGCCAGGTCCCGTCGATGAGCGTTTCCTGCCGAAGGGTGTTGTTGGTAGCCACCCGTACCCGTTTCAGCCCCGACACAAACGACCAGTTGCCACGAGTTGGGTGACTGTAATCGGCCTGAGCCACCGTAATATTGATCGATACCGGATTGAACGACCGCAGAAACTGACGCGGGCCACGGAGTTCATTGCGCCGGTCGAACACGTTGATACCAAACGTTTGGTCGGTGCTCGATGCAAAGGGCGTGTAGGTACCAATCACGGTCAGCTCGCGGCCCACCGAGTCGAGCGTGCCCCGGTACATTAAGCTGTAGTTGTCGGTACGCCGGTTAATGTCCCAGATCGCATCGGTGCGGTACGTTGAGTCGGTGATGGTATTCGTATTCACGAAACCCGTGGTGGTATTCATGTCGCGCCGGGTGTCGGAGAGGTTACGGCTCGCCGTGAAGCTCAGCAAGTGGTTTTTGGCCACCTGCCAGTCGGCGTTGAGCCGGAGATTATGCGATACCACCCGCCCACGGGTTTGGGTATTGTCGTCGATCAGGGCGAGCGGATCGTTACGGAACGCCCGGTAGCCGGTTTCGTCGTTGTACAGCTGTCGATTGGCGAAGAAGTACTGACCTAACAGGCTCAGTTTCTGGGCGCGGTAGGTCATGGTGCCGCCGAGGGTGTGCAACTGCGGCCGGAAACCCTGCGAAGCCGTCAGGCGGGTAGAGCCGGTGAGCCCCCGCTTTTCGCTTTGTCGGGTAATGATATTGATAACCCCACCCGTTGCCGACGCATCGTACCGGGCCGAGGGGTTGGTAATCACCTCAATACGGGCAATATCGTCGGCAGGCATAGCTTCCAAAATGGCCTGCAAGCCCCCTTGCTGCGGCCGGCCGTCGATCAGCACCAGCACGCCCGATTTGCCCCGGAGCGAGATACCTCCGTCGGGGCCCACGGCTACCAGCGGCATTACCCCCAGCAATTCACTCGCGTTGCGACCAAGCGAAATCGGGCTATTGGCCAGGTTCATCACCAGCCGGTCCGATTTGCGCTCCAGCAGGGGCTTCTGACTCTTTACCACCACTTCCGACAGCACCTTCACGTTTTCGACAAGCTGAATACTTCCCAGCTCTCGCACCGGAGTGGTTGCGTTCAGGGCGAAAGCCTCGGTCGTTTTGGGCAAAAAACCCATGTAGCTGATCCGCAGGCAGTAGGTTCCGTCGGGAATACCGTCGAGGGTAAATACGCCATTTTCGTCGGTCAATCTGGCCTTCACCTGCGCCGAGTCGGCAACAGCGACCAGTACCACCGTCGCAAACGATGCCGGGCTTTGCGGCTTTTCCAGAATCAGGCCGCTCACTTTGCCCTGTGCCCAGGCCGACAGGGCGGCCAACAGGCAAACTACGGTCGTCAAGAGTGCTTTCATGCTTATTCGTCCTTTTTTGACCCAAAGCTGCCTTGACGACCGTACGCGGTCAATATTTTTCGACAAACCCCTTTTTCATTTCGACAAAACCCGCCGACCAACGCATCGAACATTTTCTCATCTGTTTGTTGATGCCCCTTTAGCGATAATTTTTTACTTTTAGCGACGCTATTTATCTCACCCCTGAACCCTCTTCTGTGTGGAGAGGTGTAAAGAAACTGCCGGTTTGGCGTTTGCTTATTGAACGCTTTACCCTGGTTTACGCCGATACGTATGGTCCTGGCAAATAAGAGGGCCAGGACTGTTGGCTGGTTGGGCGAGGTAATCCAAACTGAGCCTGCTATGCCTCAAATGATACGATGCCTCATTGTTGACGACGAAGAACTCGCCCAGGACATTCTGGAAGCTTACATTGCCCGTATCCCGTACCTCCAGCTGGTACACAAAGCTTCGAACGCGTTCGACGCTATCGACTTCCTGAATGGGCATCCCGTCGACATCGTATTTACCGATATTGAAATGCCTCAGCTCACGGGGATCGAGATGGTGCGGTCGTTGCAGAAAATTCCCTACATCATTTTTACAACGGCCTACCCTACGTACGCCATTGATGGGTTTAACCTGAGCGCAACCGACTACCTGCTCAAACCTATTGCGTTCGACCGGTTTCTGAAAGCCGTAAACAAAGTCCGCGACCATATGCGGCCGGTACCGGCACCCACCGAGCCAACCGAGCGGCCCGAACCCGCACCGCCCGCAGCCCGGCCCAACTTCATTTTCGTCCGCGAAAACGCAAAGGTGGTGCAGGTCTTTTTTTCCGACATTATCTGGGTAGAGGGCCTGCGCGATTACGTGAAGATTATCACAACGGGCCGCACGATCATCACCCACGCGACCATGAAAAAGATGGAAGAGCTACTACCGGCCGACGAGTTTGTCAGGATGCAGCGTTCGTACATCGCCCGGATTGCCGCCATTAAGGCCATCAACGGGAACCTGCTCGAAATGGTCAACGGTGTGCAGCTCCAGATTGGTCAACAGTACCGCGACGCGCTGATGGAGGTGATTAAGCCTATTAACTAAGCCGACTGCGTTATGCCCTTTCGCCAGAATTTGCAGCAATGGGTCAATGATTTTCTGTTCGACCGCCCTCGTTACCGGCGGTGGCGCCTGTTGTTTCATTTGCTTTTTTGGAGCACCGAGCTACTCCTACAGCTTTGGCTCTACCGCGATCTGCATCCGGGAGCCAAGCCTGCTTATGCCTGGGTGGAGGCAAGTAAACACGTCGGGTATAACATGCTGATGTATTACAGCATCCTATTCTGGTGGAACCGGGTACCCGTTAAGTACAAAGCGGGCACGCTACCGCTGTTGCTGGTTCTGCTCGTCAACGGCAACATTCTGTTTACGTACCTGCACGATTACCTGATTCTTCAGTATAAACTACTGCCCGAATCACGGGCGTTCTGGCAACTTATTTTTAAGCGCAGCGGGGCCGGCTTCGAGTCATTTTATGCCCAGAACTGGCTCAATGGGTTTATTTTTTATCAGGTCATTAACCCACAGTCGCTGTGTTATGTGATCAAGCTCTCGAAAGAGGCCGTGCGGTTCGCCAACCGCAATCTGATTCTGGAGCAGGACAATATGCGTATTGCTCAGGAAAACCTGAATCTGGAGCTCAACTTCCTGAAAGCGCAGGTAAATCCACACTTTTTCTTCAACACGCTCAATAGTCTTTACTCACTCAGTATCAAGAAGTCGGACCGCGCCCCGGACCTGATTCTGCGGCTATCAGACCTGATGCGGTATGCGCTTTACAACACCGATTTGCCGCAGATGCCGCTACAGGACGAAATCGATTTTCTACAAAACTACTTCTACATCGAACAAACGCGGCTGGGCTCACGCATTGACCTGACGTTTGAGGTGGAGGGCGACCCCCGCCCGCACGTGATTCCGCCCCTGTTACTCATTGTCTTTGTCGAAAATGCGTTCAAGCACGGGGTCAAGAACGAATTGAAGCAGGGTAACGTCCATATCCGTCTGAAGCTGACACCCGATGCCATTTCGTTCTGGATTGCCAACAGTATTCCGGCCCACAGCGATCTGATGAAACCCGCCAAAGCCCGACGCGAGGGCGGTATTGGTATCGAAAACGCCCGCCGTCGGCTCTCCATTCTGTACCCCGGCCGACACTCGCTCCAGATCGAATCCCATCCCGAACAGTATGTTGTTCAGCTGGTTTTGCGGCCCGCTCCGACCGCCCGACCCGAGCCGTCTGCGCGACCTTCGACAATCGACGAAACGAATTGGTCTGGTCATATTTGAATTTTGTCGAAAAGGTACCCTTGTTCATCGAAAAAAATTGGTGTCCCTTGAATGTCATCCCAACTTTGAATCGTCAACCAAACGCAAACCCCTAAACAGTCATGAAAAACAAACTCTCTCTTTCGCCCCTCGAACTCCAAAAATCAACCCTTGCCCTGCTGGATCACCCCCAGGCCATTAGCAACGACCGTAACCGCTCGGGATTCACAACCATCATTATCACACACGTCAAGTTCAACGCTCAACCCTAACCAGCCATGAACCTGAGTGGCCTTTTTCGCAGCTTCACCCGCACCCGAGGCTCCCTCCTCGAAATCGACCACATCGAATCGCTGGATGCCAATCAACTGGCCGATGTAGTGGGTGGCAACCAGTTTTTAAGTAAGCTCCAGGAAGCCGAAGCCAACGATACCGGCACTCCAGTATTTACCTCATCCATCGATGAGTTTCTGGCCGAGACCGACGACTGACGGAGCCCTCTTTTCCCTGATAATATCGCCCGGAAGGCAACAGTATTCAGGCCTGTATCTGTAGGCCGACCGGGGTTATTATATACCAGTGTTTCACCTTAACAATCCAAAACAATCATCATGAAAAAGTCAGCTGTATCTCCGCTTGCCCTTGACAAAGAAACAATTGGCAACCTCGACGAGCAGGAGCTCTCACAAATTGCCGGTGGCTCTGATGAGTCGGGCAGCCAGGAAGAGTGCTGGGTGGCAAGCTGCAACAGCGGAAGCTGTAACGGCACCAAAACCAAAGTAGCCATCGAGGCCGAATAAGCCGTATCAAGTTTTTGGTTTATGGTTTTTTGTTTAGGGTTTACCGTTTCGCACAGCTTGCCGTTTATTCGCTTTTGCCCCACGAAACGATTCACACTAAACCCTGAACAAAAAACCATAAAACCCTCTCTGTTTCACCTTAAAATCCAAGTCAACCAACATGAAAAAGTCAACTGTATCTCCGCTTGCATTAGACAAAGAAACGATTGGCAACCTCGACGAGCAGGAGCTCTCGCAAATCGCCGGTGGGGTCGATGAGTCGACCGATGGCGCCGACGAGGAGTGCTACGTAGCGAGCTGCGGCAGCAACAGCTGCAACGCGACCAAGACGAAAGCCGCTCTGCAGGCCGAATAAATAGACGTACCCGCCGGCAGGGACATTGATCCTTGTCGGCGGCTTTTCTTTTCACCCTATGCCTTTGTATTGCCTCATTGCCGACGATGAGCCCCTGGCTCGTGAATTGATCCAGTCGTATGTGGATCAACTGAGTGGCATTGAGCTAGCCGGTGTCTGTACCAATCTGCTCGACGTGCACGACCACCTGATGGCCAACCCGGCTATCAACGTGGTTTTTATGGATGTGGAGCTACCGGTGTACACCGCCCACGACTGGACGGCCCTTGCCGACTTTAACGACCGGATGCTTTGGGTCGTACTTGTGACGGCCTATCCCCCGACCTACCTGCCCGCCCAAACCACCGATATGGCCTTTGCCGTGCTGAACAAGCCGGTTTCTTTCGAACGATTCTGCCACGTAGTCGACCAAATCCGCGACCTGGCAGCAAAAAAATAGCCAACGGAGAAAGGGTCCGCTGGCTATCTAACTCTAAAGTGTTTCAATTAAAATCCGAGGGTAAATATACAAAAAAGTCGACCTAATCTATCCCTTTCACCCCTTACAGCCGCTGTCGCCATGAAACATACCCTACACGCCGGTTCTTTCTTTCTGGTACGAACGCCTACCCTACCGCTCGATGAGCTGCTGGAAACCAACGCGCACCTTGCCGACGCGGGCCTGATCGGGTTGGCCGACCGAATGCGCCACGTTTTTGGGCAGGAGCTCATGCGTGAGGCCATCTACCTGGCGTCGCCGGAACTGTACACAGAAATGGACCGGTGGCTCAACGGGGAGAAAAGCAGCCCCGACAAGGTGGAGCGCCTATTGTATTCTCTTTACAAATATTACCTCCGGATGACCTCCCGCAGCACGCCCTACGGCCTGTTTGCGGGTTGCGCTACCGGCACCATAACGGCCGAACCGAGCATCATTCGGTTTGCCGATGCCAAGCTGCGCAAACACGTCCGGCTCGACATGAACTACGTGGCCGAGCTTGCCAGCACGCTCGTGCGGCAGCCCGCCATTCGGAATCAACTCCGGTTTTCGCCCAACAATAGCCTGTACCAAATTGGCGATCAGTACCGGTACGTGGAGTACAAACTCCGCAACAAAAACCGCTCGTACCTGCTTTCGGGTGTGCGAGCCTCAGCCTACGTGAGCCGTGTGGTGGAAGCTGCTCAGGGCGGCAAAACGATTGACCAACTGGCCCAAACCCTCCTGAGCGACACCGTCCGGCTCGATCAGGCCACAGGGTTCATCAATCAACTCATTGACAGCCAGATATTGACCAGCGAACTGGAACCGACCGTTACGGGTCCCGAGTTTTTCGGGGTACTGCTCGACCGGCTACGGCAACTGGAGGGTACCGATGAGCTGGTTGAGCAACTGAGCAACGTACAAGCGCTGCTAAACCAGCACAACAGTCCTATCAGCCGGTACCTGTTCATCAAAGAGGTAGTCGACCGGCTCACGGCAACCCAAAGCAAAGATCTCGTGCAGGTCGACACGTACTTTGCCACCGAACGGGCCAACCTGAACCAAACTCTCCTGAACGAACTGACGCAAACGGCCAATCGACTTCTGGAAGCGGGAAACCGAATGAAAAATAATGACCTCGACGAATTTAAGCGCCGGTTTACCGAACGCTGGGAGGAGCAGGAGGTCCCTTTACAACTGGCTCTTGACAACGAGTCGGGCATAGGTTACGGAGCCACCGGGCAGGGTAAAGCCGATAACCTGGTGCTGCTAAAAGATCTGGTGATTCCGCGCCAGAAACGCTCGTCGACACCCATGAACTGGACGGCCGAAGCCCGGCTCCGGCAGGCAGTCTTCACCCGTTTTCTGGGTCAGCAAAAACAGACGGTAGAATTGAGCGAAGCCGACATCGACTCGATTATCGACCCCGACCGGCCCAACCGGTTTCCGGCCAGTATGTATATGTTTGGCCAACTCCTGGCCGGCAGTCCCGAAGCCCTCGATCAGGGCGATTATACCTTTGTGTATGGCAACCTCTTTGGGCCAACGGCGGCTAATTTGCTCGGTCGGTTCTGCCACGGCGACCCGGCCCTGGCCGAATCGGTCAATGACCTGCTCCGGCAGGAAGAAGCGAGCCAACCCGAGGCCATCTTTGCCGAAATTGTCCACCTTCCCGAAGCCCGTACGGGTAATGTGCTGTTGCGCCCTCAGTTGCGAGCCTACGAAATTGCGTACATGGGTCGGTCGGCAGCCCCTGAGAGCCACTGCATCAGTGCCGACGACCTGCTTGTGTCCATTCGGAACGATGAGGTAATTCTCCGATCAAAACGCCTGAACCGCCGGATTATCCCCCGGCTATCGACCGCCCATAACTTTACCCAGGGGATTGCCGTGTACCGGTTCCTTTGCGATTTGCAGCATCAGGGATATAGCCAGCCGTTTTCGTGGGACTGGGGCGTGTACCGCAAGGAGCCTCACCTGCCCCGCATCAGCTATAAGAAGTTTATTCTGAGCTACGAACGGTGGTTTCTGGAGTCGAAAACCTACGCCAGCCAACTGGAAAAGAACACCGACCCGGCAACGTTTGTAACTGAGTTACGGGAGTCGCTCGGATTACCGCGTTGGGTGGTGTTACACGAAGGCGACAACGACCTGCCCCTCGACCTCGACTGCTTTGCGGCCGGACAGATTCTGGTCGATAAACTGAAGAAGAAAGACATTATCCTGTTTGAGCACCTGCAAACGATTGACAACTGTTTTGGAGGCGATACAAAGGGGACATACTGCCACGAGCTCCTGTTTCCGCTGAACGTATCCACCCTGACACCAGCCCAACCCCGCTTGCAGGCACCCGTGACCACCGCGTTGCCCCGGCAGTTTATGGTGGGCAGTGAGTGGCTGTACGTGAAGCTGTATTGCGGCAACAAAACCGCCGAGCGACTGCTGGTGGAGGTGATAAAACCACTGGCCGACGAGATGCTGGCGCAACAGCAGATTGACAGCTGGTTCTTTATCCGCTACGCGGATCCGTTGCCGCACCTGCGCGTGCGTTTTCACGGCGACCCCAACTCGGGTTTCTGGGCTACGCTGCTGGCTCGCTTGCAGGCTGCTACCCAACCGTATCTGAACGAAGGTTTGCTGATGAAGCTCCAGGCAGATACGTATCAACGCGAAACCGAACGGTACGGCGAACAAACCATGCTCCTGAGCGAGACCTTTTTTTACCACGATAGCGTGGCCATTGCCGACTTTTTGTCGCTGATTGAAGGGGATGCGGGCGAACAGTACCGCTGGCAGTTTGCCCTCCGCAATGTGGATCGGCTGTTCGATGACTTTGGGTACTCACTCCCCGAACGTCGTGCCTTGATCGATCAGATTGCCGCTGGTTTCCGGGCCGAGTTTGGCGGCTCACCCACGCTCCTGCACCGGCTCAACGACCGCTACCGGGCTCATAAAGCACTTGTGGGTCAGATTTTGACGCCGGAAGCCGACACCGACGAAATTGGGGAGGCCGTGGCCTGTTTTGAAAAGCGGTCGCTCGCGCTGGCCCCGATGGCCACCCACCCGCTCGTACAGGCCGACCGCGACCGGCTCATGCCCAGCTACATACACATGACGCTCAACCGATTCTTCCTCTCGAAGCAGCGGCAGCACGAGCTGGTCATTTACCATTACTTAAGTAAGTACTACGAATCGCAGATGGCCCGGCAGAAAAAGGGCGTTCTGCAACCGGCCTGAGGTGTAGTTTATGGTTTTTAGTTTGTTGTTTTTGGTTGCCCCAGGAACAACAGTCTCATAATGAGAGCATTAATCATAAACCTAATACGAATGGATTGTTACGCAGATGACACGGATTAGACAGATTTTCACGGATTACTCATCTGCGTGAATTCGTTACATCGGCGTCATCAGCGTTCAATTAGGAATTGAAAGAATTAGCACGCGGATGACACAGATTAGGCCGATTTTCACGGATTACTCATCTGCGCGAATTCGCTACATCAGCGTCATCCGCGTCCAATTAACCTTGTACTTCTTGTCAAGTACTAAGAAACGTAAAACCCAAAACCATAAACCCCCAAAACCTATGCCTGCTCAGCTCGAAATCCGCAGTGAAGAGATTCAGGAAATAATGGGGTCGGTGCCGAAATGGCTCACCCGCTGGGGCAGCACCATTGTGTTGGCTACACTCGTTTTGTTGCTGATTGGTGCGTTTTTCTTCCCCTACCCCGACGTTGTCAACGCCCGTGTCCGGCTGGAACTCAAACGCCCACCCGAATTAATCAAAACCGGGCAAAGCGGCACCCTGACTCAGCTCGCCGTCAGGTCGGGCGAATGGGTGCGGGTGGGTCAGCCACTCTACACGTTTCAACAGCAAGATGGCTCTATCCGGGCGGTGAATGCGCCCCGCAGCGGTCGGGTGCAATGGCTCCGGCCCCTTTCGGTAGGCGATGTGGCCCCGGCCGGGGAAGCGCTGATTGCCCTGCACGACTCCACCCGGCAATATGTTGCCACGGCTGAGGTGGACGGCGACGATGTGGGGAGTATCCGGCCCGGTATGCCCGTCACGTTGCAACTGAGTGCCTACCCCACCCAGAAATACGGCTCGCTTCAGGGCGAAGTTTTTGCTGTGTCGCCCCTGCCCGTAGAAGGCAACTACCGGGTATCTATCAAGCTACCGACCGATCTACGCTTTCAGCACGGTGGAACGGCCCCTCACGAAGCGGTCCTGTCGGGATCGGCTCAGATTATCACCCAACAACGACGTTTGTTAACCCAACTTTTCAGTAAATCGTAGGCCCCATGAACGCGACCCGTTTAGCAAATATGCTGGTGCTGTTGAGCATCAGTACGGCGACAGCTTTGGCCCAGGAAACCGGCTACCGGCTGCCCCCGGACGAAATTGGGCGGGTTATTAACGCTACGGCCGCCCCTACGCTGCGCTTTCACCCGATTTCCCGGCGGACGCTGCTGATCACAAACGAAGCCAGCCCGTCGATCCACGAAATGGCCCAGCCCGAACTCCGGCTTGCGGGTTTGCGAATCAATCCGCGCAATAGCAGCCCCAGTCGGCAATTGTATATGGTGCACTTGGCCACCGGGCAGTTACCCATCGGGCAGACTGCAACCAATCTGGCGGCTACGCGCCCCATTACGGGGTTGCCCGATGGAGCCCGGCTGAGTGAACTCCGCTGGTCGCCCGATGGGCACCGCATCGCGTTTTTGCGTCATACACCCACCAAAGTCGAACTCTGGACCGCTGATTTACGCACGGCTCAGGCCCGGCAACTGGGTCAGCTGGCCGTCAATGCCGTTACTGGTAGCAGTTTCGACTGGTTTTCGGACAGTGAGCGGTTGTTGGCGAAAACGATACCCGCCAGACGATTGCCCCTGCCTCAGCCCGATGTGGACGTAAGCGGCCCCCTCGTGCAGCATAACGAGGGAAGCCGTAAAGCGGGCCGGACTTACCAGGACCTGCTCCGCACACCCGCCGATGAGCAGACACTGGCTCATTATCTGCAAAGCCAGTTGACCGTTGTCGACCTGACCGGCCGCGCGCAGCCGTGCGGGCAACCCGCCCTGATTACGCAGTTTTCGGCTTCGCCCAATGCGCAGTATGTGTTGGTTAAAAGCGTGCAGCAACCGTTTTCGTACATCCTGCCCTACAGCCGGTTTGCCAGTAAAACGGTGGTGCTGAACCGGGCGACGGGGGCCTTGGTGAATGAAGTTGCCAACCTGCCCATTGCCGATCAGATTCCGCCCGCCCGCGATGCTGTAGCAACCGGCCCTCGCCAGATTGACTGGCGAAGCGATCAACCCGCTACACTCTGCTGGGTAGAGGCTCAGGATGGGGGCGACCCCAAACAAAAAGCCCCTGTCCGCGACCGGTTGATGACCCACGTAGCCCCGTTTAGCCAACCGGCCCGCGAGCTTGCCCATTCGGCCTACCGCATTGCGGGCGTGTATTGGGGCAACGACTCCACAGCCCTACTTGCCGACCGGTGGTGGGCCACCCGCCAACGCATCTGGCGACGGTTGCGGCCCAATACCCCTGATCGGATTGATACCCTTTTTGCCTACTCGCTCGAAGACCGGCAGGCCAACCCCGGCGACCCCGAACTGACCCGAAACGCCAAGGGTAAACTAGCCCTCGACCTTACCCGAACCAATCAGCTTGTGTTTTCGGGCGCGCGGGTTGAGCGGGGCGAAGAGGTTAGTTTTGCCGAACTGGTCAATTTGAACACGCGCGCCCGAAAGCCGCTCTGGACCGCACAAATCGACTTTTTTGAAGCTTCAGAGGGCATGATTGACTCGGATGCCCAATGGATGCTGGTGAGCCGCGAAACCCCCGACACGCCCACGAATTACTGGTGCCGACATCTGCCCACCCAAACCGAGTACCAGCTCACCCACTTCCCGAACCCGTACCCGCACTTTACGAGCCTCGAACGGATTCCGCTCCGGTACCAACGACCCGACGGCCTTACGCTGTCCGCCGACCTATGGGTTTCGAGCGAGCACAAAGGCAAGCGATTACCCGCCCTGCTGTGGGCTTACCCGACGGAGTATCTGCAAAAACAGTTTGCGGGACAAACGGCCAAATCCTCAAACCGATTTAAAGCCTACTCCGAGTTACCCACTCTTTGGGCGCTGCGCGGCTACGCCGTGCTGACCAATGTGTCGTTCCCGATCGTGGCCGATTCGGGTCGGCAAGCCAACGACACGTATCTGGAGCAGTTGCTGCTCAACGCCCGCTCGGCGCTCGAAGCCGCCCACCATTCGGGGCAGGTAGATACGGCGCGGGTGGCTGTCATGGGGCAGTCGTACGGGGCGTTCATGGTTGCTAACCTACTCACGCACAGCAATCTGTTTAAAGCTGGCATCGCGCTGAGTGGAGCGTACAACCGCTCGCTAACGCCCTTCGGATTTCAGTCGGAGGAGCGAACACTCTGGGATGCCCCCGCGCTCTACAACCGGCTTTCGCCGTTTCTGTACGCCGACCGGGTAAAGGCTCCGCTTTTGCTCGTGCACGGGCAGGCCGATAATAACCCCGGTACCCACTATATGCAGAGTGAACGGTATTTTGCGGCTTTGCAGGGTTTGGGCAAAACGGCCCGGTTTGTGACGTTGCCACACGAAAGCCATGCCTACGTAGCCACTGAATCGCTGCTGCATCTGTGCTACGAAATCGACAATTGGCTCAACCGGTACATGCCCCGCGAGGTGGCGCACAAATAGGGTTTTGGGCCTTTTTCAGACAATCAGCTTGTAGCCAACACCCCGCACGTTGACAATCTGAATAGCCGGATCGTCGCGGAGGTGCCGCCGAAGTTTGGTGATGAACACATCCAGGCTACGGCCGTTGAAAAAGCTATCGTCGCCCCAAAGTTCAAGCAATACGGCGGTGCGTTCGAGTACCTGATTCTGGTGTTCGTGCAGTTTGCGGAGCAGTTCGGCCTCCCGGTGCGACAGCTGTACCTCGCGCCCATCGAGCCTCAACTTTTGCTTGGCGGCATCGAACCGGTACCGACCGATGGGCACCGCATCGGGTGAGCTGGTATTTTTGCGGGAACTTTCGCTCCGCCGAAGCAAAGCATTGATTCGCACAATCAGTTCATCTAAGCTGAAAGGCTTTTTGAGGTAATCGTTGCCGCCCAATTCAAAGCCTCGCACCACATCGGCGGTTTGTGAGCGGGCGGTCAGAAACAGAATGGGCACATCGGGGTCGGTTTGGCGCATCCGCTCGGCCATTGTGAACCCATCGAGGTTGGGCATCATGACATCGGCCACCACAATATCGGGGCACTCTTGCCAAAAGAGGTTTAGTCCGGCCTCACCGTCGGCCGCGTAGCGCACCGTAAAACCGCGCACCTCCAGGCTGTCTTTGACAATCATGGCCAATGCCGGTTCATCTTCAATTAGCAGTACGGTTGCCATTCAGGGTTTTGTTTAGGTTCAAGTGACGGGATGGTTTGTTGTCAGTACCAGAATGCACCCCTGATTAGGGGAACGTAATGGCAAACTGCGTGCCTTTGCCGAGTTCGCTTCGTAACGCAATCGTCGCGCCATGCCGCTCAATCACCTGCCGTACATACGCTAACCCCAGCCCGAAGCCTTTAACGGGGTGCAAATCGCCCGTTGGAACGCGGAAAAACCGGTCAAAAATGGCGGTCTGATAGGTTTTGGCAATTCCGATTCCATTGTCGGCTACGGTCAGCTGCCAGCCTGTACCCACCCGCTCAAACGTCAACTGAACGGTCACCTCCTCGCGCGAGTAGTTGATGGCGTTGTCGATGAGGTTATTTAGCGCATTGGAAAAGTGAATCCGGTCAACCGTAACGAGGGTGTCCGTTGGTATATCCACCTGAAACCTAACCGGTTTGGGGGCTTTCAACTGATGCCCAGCCACCAGCTCACTCACCACATCGTGCAAATTGACCGGCTCGGGGCGGAGGTCGAGCTGGTGTTTTTCTTCGGTAGCCAGGTTCAGAACTTTTTCGACCAGATCAGACAGGCGTTGCAGGTTATTCTGCGAAATAGTCAGGTAAGCTTTCGTTTTGGCCGGGTCGTTCAACGCCCCAAAATATTGCAGGGCTTCAACGGCGGCTGTCACGGTGGCAATGGGCGTTTTGAGCTCGTGCGTCATGTTGTTGATGAAGTCGTTTTTGATTTCCGACAATTTTTTCTGCCGCAGAATCGTACTGAGCATGAGCAGAAAACAGCCCGTTGTGAGCAGCAACAAAACCACCGAAATCCCTAATAGCCAACCCATTCGGCGCACCAGATAGAACGTCGGGGTGCCAAACGAAGCCCGTGCAAACCGGTTCTCATCCGGGTTTACGCGTACCAGCAGCGTGGTAATTATCTGTTGCAGATCATCGGTATCCGACCGAATCATGGACTGAAACAACTCGATGTTATTGGCCGACCCTTCGGGATTTACCCGGATTGTGTCGAGCAAAAACCGGGCGCTGATCCCCCGTTGTTCCAGCTCATACCAGTAAGCATACGAAATTTCACCCAGATCGATTGGCCCCCCGCCCGGCTTCTGCAACAGAACCAGATTGGAGGTTCGGCGGGCGCGGTCGTCTGCCTGCCGAACGGGTGGGGTGTCGGGGGCATCCGAATCGCGCGGCCGTACACGCGCGACGGGCAACTCACCGGGACTCATTCGACTATCAATCAGGCCGTGGGCTTTTGAAAGCTGCCGTTGTTGCAGGACCGACGTGAGCGCATCCTGCACCGAGCGATTAAACTGCTGACGGTAAATCTGATACGTGCTCCAGAGCCAATACCCCTGAAATGCGTAGATGCCAATAATCGAAACGGTCATCAACCCCAAAATCGAACGAATGCGTCGGTTCATACACAAAGCTACATCGGTTGGGGGGGGCTTTAACGAGCGTTAACACTGTTTAACACTATCTAACAGTGCGTTACAAAACTCCGCCAGACCTTTGAGGAGTCAAATCAAACACCTATTTAGTATGAAAACGACCCTTTGCCTGTTGGCTGGTGGCCTCATAGCAGCCCTTTATTCACAATCCGCACTTGCCCAAACGGGACCGGGTTGGTCGGGGCAGATCACGTACGAATGTGTACAAAAAATTGACCCGGCAAGCCTGAAATTTCTCGACGACAACGGCGAGCTCATGAAACCCGGCGACCCTAATTTCCCTAAGGATATTCCGGACGCCCGCATAACCGAGCAACGCGTAAAGATTAACGGAACACAGGCCAAAGTAACCCGCAACGATGAGGAGTTTCGGGCTGTAAATGGCCCCGACGGGCAAAGCCGGGTGATGGGGCGGCCTTTTACCGAGCAAACGTACATTGACCTGAATGGCCTCAAAAAAGTGACGATTCTCACCGTTGGGCAGGGGGCCGGGGCCAAAACGTACCAGGCCGAAACGCTCATTGCGCGCACTGGGGGCTGGCAGCAAACAACCCAGACCCGGAAAATTGGCGGGTACACCTGCCGGAAAGCTACGGTGCCGTACAAGAAAGAAACCTACGCGGTCTGGATCACGACAGACCTGCCCCTCACGTACTCGCCGGTACCCGAACTCACTCCCGAAAAAGGGGCTGTGCTGCTTATCGAGGGCCAAAAAGAGCAGTTCAAAGCCACCAAAATCAGCAAGGCCGCCCCTGACCCGACCGTTGCCAAACCAGCCGTAAAAGCCCAGTCGGTTACGCCTGAGCAACTGCTCGAGTTGCGGCAAAAGGCCGTATCAGACTTTGTGGAGAAGCACGCCCGGCCGGGCTTTGGCGGGTAAGCCACCACACCCGGCCCTACCCTTTCCGGCTTTATCTATTCCAAATTGCCCCCTTTCATGAAACCGTTATTGTTCATCCTCTGCCTTTTACTGTCTCTGAGCGGGTTAGCCCAACGAACCGTCACCCGGTCGGAACTGGCCGGCATGGTGGTCGATTCGGCCACGGCCAGGCCCCTTGGGCAAGCGTCCGTTTCCCTGATGACCGCCCGCGATTCGAGCTACATTTCGGGGACGATTTCGGATAACGACGGGCTGTTTGTACTCCGCAACGTGGTTCCGGGCAGTTACCGAATTTTGATCACTTATCTGGGCTACCGAAATGGTTCTCAACTGGTTACTATCAAAACAAGTGAGACCTCGATTCAGGTGGGGATAGTGCGGCTGGTGGAGCAGGGGCAACAGCTTGGCGAAGTGGTGGTTCGGCAGGAGAGCGCACCCGTTACAATCCGGCAGGATACGGTGGTATTCAACGCGGGTTCGTTTAAAACCCAGCCCAACGCGCAGGTCGAGGAGTTGCTCCGTAAACTGCCGGGGGTGGAGGTAAGTCGCGACGGTACGATCAAAGCCAACGGACAAACCGTTAATCGGGTATTGGTGGATGGCAAACCCTTTTTTGGGAACGATCACCGCATGGCCACCCGCAACCTGCCCGCCGAAATAGTCGATAAGGTACAACTGTTCGATCAATCGTCCGACCAGTCGCTGTTTTCGGGGATCGACGATGGAAACCGTGAGCGGACCCTCAACCTGACCCTCAAACCGGATAAACGCAAGGGGTATTTCGGGCAGAATGGACTTGGGATAGGCACCGCCCGCGAGGGGCAGTCCAGCCGGTATTCGGGCCGGCTGAATCTGAACCGGTTCAACGCCAGCAGCTACGGCCGCCGGAAACAGATTTCGCTTATTGGCCAAGCAAACAACCTTAACCAGCAGAATTTTTCAGCCGGTGCGGGCGGGCCGGGCGGCAATATGGAAGGGGGCGGAGAAGCCGGGAACCAATCGCCCGCCAACATAATGGAGGTACGAGCTGGGGGATTTAATTACCGCAGCGACGGCCGACGGAACAAACACGGCCACCGGGCCGAGCTGGCAACGAGCTATTTTCTGAATCAGGTCATCACCCTGACGGATAGGCAAAGTCGGCGCACGAGCATCCTGCCCGAACAACCGCTCACCACCGACGCAAGCCAGTACGCTCTAAACCGGCAACTGAACCACCGGTTCAACCTACGGCTCGACTGGCAACTCGACTCGCTCACCAGTCTGCGTCTGACACCGGGCCTCTCGTGGCAAACAGGCGACTTCACCAGCCGGTTGTCGAGCCGGTCGGTATTGGTCGGGCCGTTGGGAACGGGCAACCGGCCGGTAAACTCGGGCGAAACCGCCTATGGATCAGCCGAAACGGGGTTCAATGGCACCAACAACCTGTTGCTCATGCGCAAATTCAGCCGCGAAGGTCGCACCCTGTCGGCCAACCTCAATTCGGCTATTACCAACGGCGAACTCGAAGCCCTGAACCGGTCGGTCAATACCTTTTTCGACTCCACCGGCGCTAACCCCGTGGGTAATCGGCTGAACCAGCAAACCGACCAGGCTACGTACAACGGGCAGCATGTGTTTACGTTATCGTACACGGAGCCGGTTTCGTTTACACAAAAAGTAGAGTTTCGGTACGGGTACTCGGTCAATAGCAGCCGGGTCAACCGGCGGGTTACTGACCAGAACGAAGCTACAGGCCTTTTCGACCGGGTAAACATCCCCCTGACCAATCAGGCGGGGCTCACGTTTGGCGCACACCGGGCGGGGGCAACGTTCCAGACTCAGCGACTGCGCTACAAATGGGCTGTTGGGCTCGACCTGCAACAAGCCCGGTTACAACTCGACAATCGGACGGCAGACAGTAGTACGCAACGGTCGTATTTCAACCTCCTGCCCAATGCGCTGTTTAGCTACACCTTCTCGGGCAATCGGAACTTGCGCCTGCAATACCGCACCCGGCTCGCGGCCCCTTCGGTGGTGCAGTTGCAACCCGTAGTCGACAATACCAACCCGCTCCAGATTCAGGTCGGTAATCCGCAACTGAACCCAGAGTTTTATAATTCGCTCGTGCTGGTGTACAACTCGGCCACGCGTTACGCCAATCGGAGTTTTTCGGCGTTTGCAAGCCTAAACCAAAGCAACAACCGGATTGCGACGGCCACCTCCATCAGCCCGGCGGGTGTACAAACAAGCCAGCCGGTCAACGCCGGGGGGTTCTGGTCGGCCTACGGGTCGGTGGCAATCGGGCGTACCCTGCAACCATCCAAACTGGGGCTTACGTTTACTACCCATCTTGGGTTGAGCCAGGCGCGGAGTTTTATCAATGACGCCCCCAACGAAACAACCAACCGGAGTATTGGCCAGGGTGTGCGGCTGCAATCGAGCTACAACGAGCGGCTTGACTACGGCATTAGCGGCAACCTGACCTACCAAACGGCTTCGTACTCGCTCTTGCCGAATCAGAATGCGGCATTCTGGTCGCAGCACGCCACCGCCGACCTCTTCTGGAAGCTGCCCTTCCGGCTGGCCCTCACCACCGACCTGACGTACACGGGCACCACCGGACGGGCAGCGGGGTACAATGCGCAATTTGTGCTTTGGAACGCGGCCCTGTCACGGCACTTTTTCAAGGGTGACACGGGCGAATTTCGGGTGCAGGTGTTCGACCTGCTCAACCAGAACCGGAGCCTGGTCCGCAACACGACGGACACCTACATTGATGATGTACAGAGTCGAATTCTGCGCCGGTATCTGCTCGTGAGCTTTGTGTACAACCTGCGTACGTTTGGGCGGTAAAACGGTAGAGCGTACAATTGCACAAGGGCCCGAACGCTTGCTTATAAAGCGTTCGGGCCCTTGTGGCAAATGGAAAACCAGCCTCGTCGCGCCGGGCACCTCGGTCTTATCGACGCCTTACCGGAACCGGAATAAGCGTGTATTTGAGCGACCCCAGTTGCTTATCTGGACCAATAACCGGGCGAAACAGTCGCTCCGACATGTCGAGCCAATGCACGATTTGGATAGATAGATTTTCAAGCGTATTCGAGATATTCCGGTGTATATTCATGGGTTGTACGTGTTTTTCAGTTGGTTTTTCCTACGTGCTTTTTAGGCTACAGGTGCGGTGGTCTCGGTCATATTGGCCAATCCGTGAATCGAATAAACGCCCTCCCGGATGGTTACGTCAAGGTGTTTTCCTTCCCATTCGGCCAAATTCACACTCCGTAGTTCATGGGGCGAAAGTTCCATTGCTTTGGGAAACAGGGTGCCGTTGGGAAGCCGTACAGGCAGTCGGGTTTTAAATCCGTTAGATGTAGCGGTAAACAGGTAGTTGAAGATAATGGTCATCGAGTAAAGGGGATCAGTAGGCCGCCAGGGTTCCATTGGCGCGAATTGTAAACTCATCTTCAAAGCCAATTACCTCCACGCTCATATCGCGGGCGGCCGGAAACTCCCGCAGGAAACGTTGCGTGGCCAGTTCTTCATTACTGTTGAGGTACGCTTTTCGGCACGGTTTGGGCGATATAGAACTATACGCGGTGACGATGATTAGAGTATTCGTGTTCGTTTTCATAACACACGTGTCTGCGGCCATTTGCGTTGGTAATCCGGCTACCGGGCTGTCTTATTTTCGGCCTTTTTAGCCTTTGCGGGCAAACGTGGAACTGAAGCTATGGCTTCAATCCGACTGTAGCTGGGTATCGAAGGCTGTCCCGGCGCTTAAGCGGTTTAGGAAGTCGCTTTACGCCTACTTTAAATTTGGTGGTCTTGTTGAACCATTGAGCGTTGGTTTACTATACAACACATTTGGCGTCAAATCGCTTTAATTAAGGTGAGCTATGGACAAACTCTTTTGTGAACCGTTGCTAATTAGATAGTTACTGACGCATAAAGACGCTTCGGCCATTTTCCCTAATTCACGTTAATTACTTATTCGAGACTCTTTTGGTGTACAAACGCTACCGAGGTCCGTTAAATAAACGGGCGCCGACGTAATCATTCGGCCCCGAATGGTGTTCTCTTAGTATCCGTCGGTTGTAATGTTCCGACTTTGGGTTTGCCGATTGGCTTTTTGTAGCCGCCCACCGGTTTCTATGACGCAATCGCAACAGACAAGCTATCTGAAACCCCCTATCGCCTGTCGGCACTTGTAGGGGTCGAGCTTCTTCTCTTTCTCAGGCAGTATTTCTGCTAATTTCTCCCGGATTCCGACCTACCCCCTTCGTATTGCCTGCGCTGGTATGGCGGTTATTCTTTCACTTCTACTGTCTAAAACAACATGCGTATCAACTTCGACAAACTCTTCACGGTTGAAGGGAATATTATCACGCCCAAGGTTCGGATCAATATTCTGAGTGCGATCCGGGGAGGCCCCGAGATTTGTATGCTCAACAACACCATCAACGGCGTTGACCCTATTACCTGGCAAGGAAAAGATTTGCAGGTCGATATAACTGGCTCCGGCGACACCCTCGAATACTACATCTGGGGACTTGCCAATACCGGCTTGTAGCACCTACAGAACCAGTCGCCAGCGGCACCGGAATCAAATTTCCCGGTGCCGCTGGCGACTGGCTTAATAAGCCCCCACCGACATTCCGACCGGCTCTTTAACCGGCTCCTCGAGCGGGCGGCCCAGCTTGTGCAACATGCGGTAGTGCGAATACAAAGCCGACCCAAAACTTTTATTTTCGAGATACGGCAAGCCATATTCAGCCGCTGTAGACCGAACGATGGACGCCAGCACCGGGTAATGAATATGGCATACTTTGGGGAACAGATGATGTTCAACCTGGCGGTTCAGTCCTCCGCAAATGAAAGCCGCTAACCGGCTATTGGGCGCAAAGTTGGCCGTGGTCTGCAACTGATGGCTGGCCCACGTATTGGGCATGGTACCCGACCCATGTGCCAACGGAAAGGCCGTTCCCTCCACCACGTGCGCTAACTGAAACACCAGCCCCAGCACGAGCCCTTCGGCCAAATGCATGGCTACAAACCCCAGTAGCACCTGCCACCAAGCCAGCGGGAGCACGAGGCACGGCACAATCAGAAACGCAATGTAATACAGTCCTTTACCCACAAACAGGTTGATATGCTCGCGCCGGGGGTGGGTTGGGGTTTTGTGCTGCCCGATCTGCTTCTGATAAAATTTCTTGTAGTCTTTCCGGGCCACCCACGAGAGCGATGCCAGTGCATACAGCGGGAAGGTGTAAATATGCTGAAACCGATGCCAAGAAAACAGGGGATCTTCGGGGTTGAGCCGCACCAATCCGGGTGCCAGCTCAATGTCTTCGTCGTGCCCAGGAATATTGGTGTACGTATGATGCACCACGTTATGGGTCAGTTTCCAGACGTACGGATTGGCCCCCAGCAGATAAAAACTGTTGCCCATCAGCCGATTGACCCAGGGCCGAGCCGAAAATGCGCCATGCAACCCATCGTGCGAAACATTGAAGCCGATGCAGGCAGCAAACACGCCCAAAATGATGCTAAGCCCAAGCATTACCCACGGCCCAAACCAATTTGACAGGATGAGCCCGTATAATAGCACGTAGCCCGAAAGGAAAAAAATGGCTTTAATCCACATGGCGCCATTGGCGTGGGTTGAAATGCCCTGCCCGGCAAAATATGCATCGACCCGCTTGCGCAGCGTAGCATAAAACGTGGACGAATGGGCCGCAGTAAACTTTAGGTTGTTTGACATTCAATAGGGGTTCAATAACGCATTAATAAACAGGTGTGGTTAGCCCACGCTAAGCCTTATCGACTGGCCGAAAGCCATAGTCGATTCAGGGCGCTGCGGGCAGATTGAAATTTCGGAAGGAATAGACCGGTAACGGATTTAACAATGATTGGACGGGTTAGCTGAGTGCCCATTTACGGGCCACCGGGCTGTGTTGTCGGATATTCAACGCGCCAGTTGGGCTCGCGAAAATCCGCAGATGTACGAAGCAAGCTTGTAAGCTACCACCTTTTGCGCAGAAGTCAAGGTAAGGTGGAGTTTAACCGACAAATCAATAGACTGTCCGTATTAGTGGAACGCTAGATGTCGATAAAGATTGTTCATTTGTTGCTTTACCGTATCGCATTTCAACTTTGTATAGCCTCTACCTTGTGGGCAGTGCTACACCTATATCCCAAATAAGGTTACTTCGTGCCAGCAAGTCTCCCTAACCTATGGCATTATGTAGTAAGACAATCTTTTTGACTACACTTATGTGAACGCACTAAACCAGTTCATATATTTACACCACTCATCAGCCTCTACAATGACGCACCCACCCGGCAAGATTATGCTTGCCATTCTCCTTCTTTTTGTCCGCACTCTGGTGGCCCTGGCGCAGGAGGGCCCGTCTGCTCAGATAATGATTGTGGGCTTCGATCACCTCAATCAGCTCTACAATAAACAACCCCAATCCGACGTCTATAGCCCCAAAAAACAGGCTGAACTTACAAAGCTGAACGACTGTCTGGAGACCTATGCCCCCGATATGATTTTGGTCGAGGTAGACCCGAAGGAGCAGGGCCGCATCGACAGTTTGTATCAAGGCTACGTAACGGGCAAACTATCCCTTACCGATATAGAAGAGGGACGCGGAGAAACCTTTCAGATCGGGTTTGTTTTGGCAAAACGCCTGAAACACAAGCGGATCTACTGTGCTGACCATTATGAAGCCACCTCGCAATCGTTGCTGGCCGAAGGCGAAAACATCGAAATATTCAGGCAGGGTTTACAGCAGCTTCAGGGCTTGGCCCGGCCCTTGAAAAAAAGGGTGCAACAAGACAGCGTGTCGTTGTACGACTATATCACTCGGCTGAACCAACCCGATCTGATTATGTTCACCCATCGGCTGTTTTACAACCTCCCTGCGGCTGTTATGGATGGTGAATTTTCCAAAACCGCCACAAACACGGTCGACGTGCGTAACGTGGACAAACGCTACATCGGCGCCGAATACATCAGTCTGTTTTACAACCGCAATCTGAAGATTTACAGTAATGTGCTGCGCTATCAACGGCAGTATCAGGGAAAACGGCTCCTGCTCATGTTTGGCGTAACCCATGTGGGCGTGCTGCAGGAGCTTTACCGGGCCAACCCCCATTACAAACTGGTTTCTCCGCTTTCGTACTGCCCTTAGGCCCGTTCGGCAGTCACGTCAAACACAACGGCTTATTACTCACCGAGCCAAACCGGACGCGATCTGGCCTTGCGTCGCTCTTTCTTCACCGTCGACCAGGCCGTTTTTTTGAGTTGACGGGCAAACGCTTCATCAACTTCGGCGGGTCGAAAGGCCAGTTTACGGGGCGATTCGTTGAACAGAAATCCGTACCAGACAAGCCCACCCAAATAGCAGCCGGCCGCATTGGCGTGGTGCGAATCGAACGACAGTTTGGCGCCGTCCCAGCGGTAGCCCACATGCAGCGAGTGGTCTTGTTTGGGCAAAGACGGGGCTTGAGGCCGCGCAAAATCGTACGCCAAGTCCCGACGATACGCCCATTTAGAGCGGCTACCGATGCGCCAGAAGGCATCGCCGTTAGGGATGATAGGCAGGTTCAGCTCGTCGGCAATGGCATGGTAAGCAGCCCTTGATTTTTCCCACATTTGCGCGGCATTGTCGGCCGAATCGCCCTCGGCAATCCGGCTAAAATCATTAGAATCGGACCGATACGCCCAGGTTTGATGGATCACCACCGTTGCGTTGGGCTGTAACTTCCGAACGTAGTCGTACAGCTTCTGCGCGTAGGGCCGATACGTGGTAGGGTCACCCGATAGTATGGATGCCTGCTGAATCGTAATTACATCCCACACGCCCTCAGACAGCAGCATTTTCAGCGACTTCCCGCCGTATGGTTTTCCATTGGGGTCGGCCGGGTCGCGCTCGGCAGCTTCCACATGCGTCCAGTGCCGTTGGAGTGAACTTCCGCCAATTTCGGCCCGCCCAATAATGAGCGGATGCCCGCCCTCTTTGCTTAGTTGTGGCAGATAGCGCGATGCGTTTTGCGAAAAACTGTTGCCGATCATGAACAGCCGCAGGGGTGTCTGGCCCTTGCCCGCAGATGGTTGCGCTTGAGCAGCCCCCAGCAAAAAAAGCAATAACAGAAATACGGAAGCAGGTCGGGCGAGGGGTTGGATGGGCTTCATGAAGTGGGTTTTGGTTTCATAAGGTCGGTCTGCTGACTGCCTACCCATCAATCCACGGCGTTTCAACGCTACGAAACCTCGCGCAGGAGGATGTAGACGCCCAGCAACAACACAAAATAGCCGAACGATTTTTTGAGCCGAGCCCCCGATATATACCGCGATAGGTGCGAGCCTATGAAAATGCCCGTGACCGAAAGCAGGGTAAAGCGGAGCAAAAATGACCAGTCGATGGCGACATGACTTAGGTCGCCGGTGAAGCCAATCAGTGATTTCACGGCGATGATGAGGAGCGACGTACCCACGGCTATTTTCATGGGCAACCGCGCCAACAACACGAGTGCCGGGATAATCAGAAAGCCCCCTCCTGCCCCAACCAGTCCGGTTAGCAACCCAACCAGAGCACCCTCGGCCGCAATCAAGGGCAGTTTTAGACCTTCGGACCGGGCGGGCGTACCCACACAACCCTGACCCCGAATCATCGACAGAGCAGCCCCCAGCATGAGCAGGCTAAACAGGACCATGATGACCCCATTACGCGTGAGCGTGAGCGACCCCACAACACCGAGCGATTCGGGAATGGCTGGGAGCAGGTAATGCCGCGAGGTGTACACCGCCACAAACGAAGGCACCGAAAAGACCAGCGCCACCCGGTAGTCGACCTGCCGCTGCCGCATGTAGGTTATAGCCCCCACGAGTGAGGTGGTTCCGACCACAAAAAGCGAGTAAGCCGATGAGGTGACCGGGTTAATATGCAGCAGATACACCAGAATAGGCAAGGTCAGGATACTGCCCCCTCCGCCAATCAGGCCGAGCGAAATGCCCACACAAACCGAGGCCGAGAGGCCGGCAATTTCCAGAATATTCATGGTTCATCGCGTTTTCGATAACGCCGGGCCAAGGTTTTTTTGTACGAGTTCGTCAATACGAACAGTTACATTTTTCCTATCGTAAAAAATGGATAAACAGCTCTTTGAGAAGCTCAGGGCGACTCAGAACTTGAGTCTAATTGGCTAACCTGTTGCTATTTATACGTCACCCTGAGCCTGTCGAAGGGCTGTGCGTCAGCAACTAATTGTAAATCAGACAGTCGCAAACTACGTTATTTATAATTCAGGTTAATGTTAGTTTTTCATGCTGACGAAGGACCGGGCCGAAGTGGGATAAAATGCCACATTAGCCTTCCCATTGTACCGGCAAAATCAACCCTACAGGTCTTTCCTGGCAAACACCCGAACGGCCAGCCATACCGGCACCACCGCCCAGATGAGCATCACACCCAGTGCGTACAACGACCCGGTCATGCTCCCGAAAAACTCCTGATACAAAGCCCCTGTGTAGCCCATCAGGGCCGATACATCCATTTGCAGCATAATGAAAATCCGGGCCAGATCGACGGGGTTAAGCGTCGTGAGTACCAGCATAGCCTTTTCAAGGGGGTAGTCGCTGAAGGTAAACAGGATAGTGAGTACCAGACCGTCGTACAGCAGGCCAAAATAAAACCAGATAAGCAGGGCCAGTCCAATTCCCTTGGCTTTGTCGCGGGTGCAAACCGACGCCAGAAATGCCAGCGCCACAAACACCAGCGTAAGCGCGATACCCGCAGCCAGCAGCGCAGCGCCTGTAGCACTGGGGGCGTAGTACAGCACCGGTGCGCCAACGCCCACCAGAAAAGCCGTTACGAGCGACGATGCCACCCCCGCAAATTCGCTCAGGAGCAGCTTACTTCGGTTGATGGGCTGAGCAAGCAGCAGCTCGATAAACTCGTAGGAGTTGTAAAAGTGGATGGTTGTAAAGATGAGGCTGATAAGTGGCACCACCATCAGTACGATGTTGAGCAGGCTCATCAGGCCTTTGCTGGCATTGCTTTCCATGCCAAACAGGGTGGCCGAAACCACCAGCAGAAACACCGTATAAGCCAGCACAATCCGGTTTTGCAGGATGTCGAGCCAGACGTATTTGATGACCTTGTTCATGGGTAAAGAGTGAATGAGTGAAGGAGTAAAAGAGTGAAAGAGTGAAAGAGTGCGGGCCGCGGACGGAAATGAGTGAATGCCGCACTGCAACTCAAAGGTCAACCGTTCGACAGTTTCTCGCTTAATCGCTCTTTCACTCTTTCACTCTTTTGCTCATTGGCCATGATTCTCGCAATTGCCTTACCCAGCCTGACTTCGCCGGTGATGTCTTTGAGCCATTCGACCGGCTTGAAAAACTGTAACTGACCGTCCTGCAAGTACATCACGTCGGTAGTTAGTTCGTCGAGGTCGCTCAGTATATGGGACGTAATCAGAATCAGCTTGCCTTTGGCTTTTTCCCGCAGGATTTTGTCTTTCAGAATCTCCGTGGCCAGAGGGTCGAGCCCGGCGGTGGGTTCGTCCAGAATAAGCACTTTGGGGTCGAACAGAAAGGCCAGGCAGGCACTCACTTTTTGGCGCGTTCCGCCCGAAAGCGACCGCATCGTTTTATCGAAAAGCGCGGGGAGCCCAAAGGCGTGAATCAGCTCTTCGTCCAGTTGTTCACGTTGCCGTTGTCCCCCACTCCGCAAGTCTTTCATCATCGCAAACACCTGCCGAATCTTCATGTTGTCGGGGTATCGGCCAATCTGCGGCATGTAGCCAATGTCGCGCCGGTACTGCCACCCGTCACGGATCGGTTCGCCCAAAAAACGGATTTCACCGGCATCGGGTACCACCAACCCCAAAATCGACTTGATAAATGTGGTTTTTCCCGATCCATTGGGACCAATAAGCGACACGGCCTGTCTGGCCGTCAAGGTTGCCGAAAGCGGTTGCAGGACCTTTAGCCGGCCGTACGATTTTTCGAGGTTGGTAACGCTAATCATGGTTGTTTCATCAAAGGGTTGGCATCCACTAAGGCTTCGGGCGTCAGGCTCGGAATTACCTTTTCGGCCCGGTCGAGGAGGGTCACAATAAAGCTGCGGAGGAGCACCACGCCGTGCGGCATCTGCTCAATTATCATGGAATACAGGCTAACCGGGTGGTAGGGCACATCGCCCCGGCCGTCGCGGTTCAGGTCGTAGCCCTCATACTTGTCCCAGTAGTTCCGGTCGAAGGTGTTAAACACCGTCGTCCCGTTGGTTGCCACGTCGAACGTGTTGGCGATGAACGTATTCTGACTGAACACATTGTCGTTGCAACTTGCCTGAATCCGCATCCCCCAGCCGTTTTCGGTCAGACGATTGTTGCGGCAGTTGATCCGGCTCGTGCCTTCCATATGGATACCGACGGTGTTCTTGCGGAAGGTATTCTGCTCAATCTGACTATCGGATATATCTTTCAGCAACAGGCCGTAAGCCGCGCTGCCCCAGTTCTGGTCAAAGGTATTGTGGCGCATAATCACCTGGCGGGTGTACATCACGGCCACCCCTGCGCCGTTTTGGCGGAAGGTGTTGTAGAAATAGCTGTTTTCGTGCGAAAACATGAAGTGCAACCCGTAGCGAATATTGCCGTGGCTGTAGTTACGACGGATGGTCGAGTGGGTCACAAACTCGAAATAAATGCCGTCGCGGTGCCCCCGAATGTGGTTGTCCTGAATGCTCAGGCTATCGCATTTCCAGGCATGAATGGCGTTGCCGGTGGTTTGCTCTTCCTGCGGGCTACCGGCAATGTCGTTCTGCCGAACCAGACAGTTGTCCGAGGCCGACATATACACCCCAAAATAGGCATTACGGATTCGGTTACCCACCACCCGCACGCGACGGGTCGAGAGAATTTTTACGGCGGCCCAGTCGATGGTGCTTGTCCGCCCGACGTTGCGTAGTTCGAGCCCCTGAATCGTCACATCGGCCGCCGTAACCGTAAAAATCTCGCCTTTTTTCTGCCCGTCGACAACCGGGAAATTCAGGCCCAAAATAACCAGCGGCTTGTCAACGGCTAAGTTCGTTTCGCGGTATAGCCCGCTCTGAATCAGCACCGTATCGAACGGAGCCGCCTGGACCAAGCCCTGCCGAATGGTACGTATGGCCCCGTTTGGGCCAACTACCACCGTCCGGGCCGATGCCAGCAGCGGAAACAGCAACAGCAGTAGGTAACGTAGCGGCTTCATGATGTAATGTGTAATGCGTAAAAATTAGCAGGCCAACCCACAAGAAATTGCCTGATTATCAGCCATAAAGGCATTGTTCATTGCTCGTTGTTCACTGTTCGTTGCTCACTGTTCGTTGTTCGTTGCTCACTGTTTCCCAAACATCGCTTTCACCTCACCCCAGCTCCGGCCCGATTTGCCCTCGGCCTTAGGAAACGCAGCCAGGTTGCCCGCCATGGGGCTCCGGTACTGTTCGCCCTGCACAAACGTGGCCTCGTTGGCGTCGATGGGTGTGCCGGGTTTATTGTAGTTGTCCACCTGCACAAAAGCCACATCGGCCTCGGCCACGTCGTTTTCGGACAGATAGTGCGCCATGCAGGCCACATCGTCGAAGGTGAACGACCGCCCTTTTTTCGTGACGAACTGGGCCGCAAACTTCTGGTCGACAATCGTCATTTTGCAGTGTGCGCAGGCATCGTGCCCGTACCGAATCGGCTCGGGTTTCACCTCGCAGCCTTGCGAAATCAACCCAGCCAGCAAAACGCCCGTAGCCACGGCTCCCCGGCGCAAACCACCCGGCAAGCCTACCGAGGGGCTTTTTTTGCAGAAATACCACTCACATGCAGTTGCACCGGCCACCAGCAAACCGGCAACGATGAAGATCCAGCCGCCCACATCCGGCACCGAATACGCGCCAAAGTTGAGCAGAGCCTTGTAGCCGATTACCGGCGGCTGATACGCCATGCCTGGCACCTGTATGGGCGCTTTGGGGTCCAGATTGTGCCCGTACTCGTAGCCCCATTTCCAGAAATCGTACAGAGCCAGCACACCCGCCCCCACAAACAAAACCAGGTTGGTCAGCAGTAAAACACGGTTTCGGAGCGCGGCCGTGAGCAAACCGAACAGAATGAAGCCACCCACCAGCCAGGGCATGTACGTAAATTCGGGGAACATCTCCTCCTTAATGTGCGCCATGCCGATGTAGTGATTCAGGCCGTTGATAACCTCCACATCGCCCGACAGCTTGTTCAGCCAGATTTTCATGACCAGCCCCTCCGGGTATTGCGGTGCCCAGAGGTCGATGCGCCAAAGGGGCAAAAAGTACGTACCAATGAGCGAGAGGGCAGCCAGAAGTACAGCGAAGCGGGATGTCGTTTTCATACCGTATGTTTTTATCGCAAAGGGTGGGAGTTATTTTGTTATTCCGACCAGTCGGCCGACCGGTCGGAATAACCGTACCGCATTCCTTGCAGCGTTGAGAAAGGGTAATTGGGTTATTTTTTCGCTACTTTTTCGGCTTCAGGAGCGGCCGTTTTGCCCGTGCTGAACGTCAGCGGTACATTACTGCCTTTAGCTGATACCCGCACGTATCCCTGCATTTCCTGGTGCAGCGCCGAGCAGAAATCGGTGCAATAGATGGGCGTAATGCCAACCCGGCTCGGTACCCACTTGAGGGTCTGCGTTTCGCCGGGCATAATCAGGATTTCGGCGTTGTTGCTGCCCTTCACCGCAAAGCCGTGCGGAATATCCCAATCCTGCTCCAGGTTTGTGACGTGGAAGTACACCTCGTCGCCCAGTTTTACGCCCTCGATATTGTCCGGGGTAAAGTGCGAGCGGATCGCCGTGATGTACACGTGTACCTGATTCCCCTCCCGAACCACCTTCGCTTCTTTCTCGCCTTTTGCCGCGTATTTGTGGCCGTTCTCCTCAATTTTGAAGATTTTCTTCGAGTTTTTCTCCAGCAAACTCGCCGGAATTGACTCAGCGTAGTGCGGTTCGCCCACGGTTGGGAAATCGAGCAGGAGCTTCATTTTGTCGCCCGAGATGTCGTACAACTGAGCCGATTGGGTCAGCTCGGGGCCGGTGGGCAGGTAGCGGTCTTTCGTGATTTTGTTGTAGGCCACCACGTATTTGCCGTGGGGCTTGCTCGTTGGCCCGCCCGGAATCGACAAGTGACCCACCGAGTAGTACGTCGGCACGCGATCAAGCACTTTCAGGTCTTTAATGTTCCACTTCACCAGCTCCGACGATACGAAGAACGAGGTAATGGCGTTGCCCTGTCCGTCAAATTCGGTGTGTAGCGGCCCGAGACCCGGCTTTTGTACTTCACCGTACAGCACGCTTTCGTATTTCAGCACCGGAATGCCATCAAACTCCCCATCGTAGGTTTTACCCGCAATGGCCTTCTGAATTTTGTCGAACGAAAACACCGGAATCACAGCCGCCAGCTTGCCAGAGCCCACAATAAATTCACCCGTGGGGTCCACATCGCAGCCGTGGGGCGATTTGGGGCAGGGCATAAAATACACCAGACCAGGGCACTCTTTTGGGTCGAGGGTCATCACCTCGTTGATGATAGTCGACGTGGCCGAGTGCGTTTTCTCGTCGTAGATATTGTGCGCATACTTAGCCGCCACTTTCTTGCCTTTCCCCTGTTTCAGGTATTCTTCGGCCTTTTTCCAGTTTACCGCCAGAATAAAGTCTTTATCTTTCTGCGACGCGTTCACCTCCAGCAGAGTGCTTGCCTGTTCGGTATTATAGCAGGAGAAGAAGAACCAGCCGTGCGATTTGCCCTTGCCAGCCCGCGCCAGGTCGAAGCTGATACCCGGCATTTTCAGCTGAAACTTGATACCCATATGACCCGACTGCGGGTCGACACTGATAAAGCTGATATAACCCTTAAAGTTTTTCTTAAACGAGCTGATGGGCACATCGCCGTCGTTGTCGGGGGGTACCGAGAACCGCGTCGAGGCCACTACATACTCGGTATTCTCGGTGATAAAGGGCGACGAGTGATTACCGCCCGAGTTGGGGAGTTCGATGATCTCATCGGTACGAAACGTCGACAGGCTGATCCGGGCCACGCGGGGCGTGTTGTTGGCGTTGCCGAAAGCCCAGCGGCCGTCGTGCTCACCTTTGGTTTGCGACAGCGAAATGTGGTGTAAATCATCCCACGGAATGTAGCCGTGCGAGGTATTCAGCATCGGTTTGGTTTCTTCGCTGTAGCCCCAGCCGTTCTCGGGAAAGGTCGAAAACACGGGAATGATCTTGAACATCCGCCCTGACGGTAACCCATATACGGACATCTGTCCGTTGAAACCACCCGACACGATGTTGTAAAACTCGTCGTGCTGACCGGGGGTGACGTAAACTTTCTGGGCGGCATCGCCCGATACGGCCGAACCCGCATCTTTAGGCTTGCAGCTGGTTAAGTGAAGGCCGAGCGCCAGAGCGGCTACGGCAGCAATAGTACGTTTCATTATCTTGGTCGTTATTGGAGGGGGGGATTGGATTCGTTATTTCTCTCCGTCATTGGAGCGCATAAACTCCAGTACGGCGCGGGCATCGGCCTCGCTCAGGTTTTGGTTGGGCATCCGAACCAGACACTGTTCGAGCATTTTCTGGGCCTCGGGGTCTTTCTCCAGCATCATGTCCACGTTCAGAATCATGTTCATGATCCACTCAGGCTTCCGCCGTTTGGTCACGTCTTTCCAGCCGGGGCCTACCAGCTTCGTTTCGTCAAGTTTGTGGCAGGAGCCGCATTTCACATCATAAATGCTTTTGCCACTGGTGATCATGGCCCCGTCGAGCGGGTTAGTCAGGCTGATGGTCTTTACCTCGCTGCCGTGTACCTCTTCCTGGGCCACTGTCTCGGCCGGATCGGTGGGGGCTTCCTGAGCGCGTTGCTGCGCACCATCCGAGCAGCCGTACCACCCAAACGTGAGCGCCAGCAGTGCCGTTGTAATGGATCGTTTCATGATTATTCTGGTTTGATTTGAGCCACTTCCGATAAAAGATTTTTGCATCTTTTATTCTTCGGCAAAGCAACGGGTGTCCGTTCACCAAAATCATGACAAAAGTCAGATGGGTTTCAGATTGATCTCAGGATTCAGAAAAAAAGACCCCTATATCTTTATCCCCGAATTCACGAGTAAAGGGCGCATCATGCCCATCCTTTATACATAGCAAACCATGGAAACGATTTCACCCATAAATGCCTCAGCCATAACCGTTGGGCAACTTGTAGCCGACGACATCCGGGCCGCCGAAGTATTCAAACGACTGGGAATTGACTTTTGCTGCAACGGCAAGCGCACCCTCGCCGACGCCTGTGCGCGGGCCGAGGTCTCGGTTGATACCGTGCTCGAGAACCTGAGCCAACTCCCAACGGGTAACCGCCTGGGCTCGGAGCGGTTCGATGAGTGGGAACTGGGCTTTCTGGCCGATTATATTCTCAACGTTCACCACGCGTACCTGTACCAGAACTTACCTTTCATTGAAGAACTGGTGTGGAAAGTGGCTGCCAAACACGGCGATTACAACCCCACGCTACTGATGGTTCGGCAGGTGTTCGACGAACTGAAAGCGGATCTGCTCGCGCACCTTCAAAAAGAAGAAATGGCCTTGTTCCCGTTTATCCGGCAACTGATTTCGGCCAATACAACCGAGACGGTACCGTTTGGCGGGCAAGCGGTATCACTCAAAGCGCCCATCGATTGCATGGAACACGAGCACAGTTATGCGGGCTCCCTACTCGCGCAGCTTCGGGAGTTTACCAATGACTACACCCCGCCCACCGATGCCTGCAACTCGCACCGGCTCATGCTGGCAAAAATGGAAGAATTGGAAGGCGACCTAATGCGGCACATTCACCTCGAAAACAATATCCTTTTTCCGAAAGCACTGGCTCTGGAAGTCAAAAACAGTGAGGTTGGCGGATAAAATGGGGCTCAAGAGAAAATCGTATCTTTTTTTCTGTTTTGTTTGACAATTCGTACAGTACGGTTTCTCCTGTTCATCATTCATTCACGACAACCATGATTTCGAAAACAAGCGGCTACGCGATTCGCGGGCTGGTGTATCTGGCCCTCAAAAGTTCGGACCACCACAAAATTGGCATTCATGAACTGGCCGAAGAACTGGGCGTACCCCAACCTTTCCTCGGCAAAATTATGCAGGGTCTGGTCCGGCGCGAGATTATCAGCTCGACCAAAGGACCCAACGGCGGCTTTTACATCAACGAGCGAACTCTGCACACACCCATCATCGACGTGGTCGATGCGATCGACGGGCTTGGGATGTTTCGGCGGTGTTTTCTGGGCCTTCCTGAGTGCGACAGCCACAATCCGTGCCCGCTGCATTCACACGTTGTTTCGTTTCGCGATTCGCTCTATGATACCCTCCATTCGCTCAGCGTGCAGGAAATGGTAGCTCATGTGGAGCAGGGGGAGTCGGTGCTGAGCCGGCTACCCAAAAGCTTCGGTGAGTCGACCTGACCGGTTCGTATTTACCAACAATTAAACCGTACTTCTATGAAAACCCCATTCATTACCTTACTCATTGCGAGCGCATTGCTCGGTTGCAATTCTGAATCAACCACCCAAAGCGAAAACTCGGGCGGAGAAACAACGGCTGCTGTGGCCGGGCAATCGGGCGTGCAGGACAACGACTCCCAGAAAGACGTAGTAAAAGTAGCCGCCGGGTCGCCCGACCACACGACGCTGGTGAAGGCCGTGCAAACGGCCGGCCTGGTCGATGCCCTCTCCAACGCCGGGCCGTTCACCGTCTTTGCCCCAACCAACGCTGCTTTCGACGCGCTCCCCGCTGGCACGGTCGAGGACCTGCTCAAGCCCGAAAACAAAGAAAAACTGGCTGATATTCTGCAATATCACGTATCGGTGGCGGGGTATCCGCTCGAAAACCTGCAGGACGGCCAGAAAATTAATCAGGTGAACGGGGGCGATGCCACCATCAGTGTAAAAGACGGAAAATACAAAATCAACGATGCCAACATCATCGGAACGGTAAAGGCTTCCAACGGCATTGTGCACATTATCGACAAGGTCATTCTGCCCCCGGCCAAACAGTAACCGATTCCTTTGTCCAATTGCATTCATTTCCACGCTTTCCATCATGACAATTCCTGTGCACCGGTTTCACATACCGGTTATGGGGCTGGCCTTTACCGTTGATACACCGATCAAGGTCGCTCGCTTTGGTATTTCTTCGGTGATGTCGATTATCGAAGACCGACTGCTCGAAACGATGCGGCACTACTACTACGGTCAGTTGAATGAGCCGTATACCCCCATTACCGACCGCGACGACGACTACCGGGCCCGCCGGGTAACAGACTACCTCAATCTGGTTGACCGGCTGGTGCAGGATGGGGTTAGCAAATTGAAAAATGCCGCGTTTGAGGCCGGTTCGGAACTGGTTCGGTATTTTGAGATGCTTCCCGACGATAGTTTTCTCAAGATCCGCTACCGGCAAATGCAGCAACTGCAGCCCGGAACGGAGAAATACGGTTTACAAACGTGGCTTCGGCAGCAGGTTCGGCCCGGCAGTATCGACGTCAACATCATGACGAAAGTCGATAAAAACAATCTGGACACATCGGGTGCGATACGCGAAAACGGCTCCGATGCCCTGACAGCCCTGCGCGGGTACGCCAACAGCACACTTACCGACTCATCGGTTATTTTCTCGGCGGGCCTGAATCCGCGACTGTTTAATTACTTGGAGTCGCTGCCCGCTTTTGAGGCCTCGGGACCTGGGCAGTTTGCCAAAAAAGTTGTCATTAAGGTAAGCGATTACCGCTCGGCCCTGATTCAGGGGAAGTGTCTTGCCAAAAAGGGGATCTGGGTCAGTGAGTTCCGCATTGAATCGGGGCTAAACTGCGGAGGTCACGCCTTTGCCTCCGACGGCTTTTTACTCGGGCCTATTCTGGCCGAATTCAGCGCCCGCAAAGCCGAACTGACAGATGCCCTCTTTGGGCTGTACACGCAGGCATTGAGCCAAAAAGGCAAGCCGACCTTTGCCGAACCCCACCCGATCAGGATTACGGTGCAGGGGGGCATTGGCACCCCCGCCGAAGCGGAGTTGCTTCACCGGCTCTACGGGGTGGAAAGTACCGGCTGGGGCACGCCTTTCCTGCTCGTGCCCGAAGCTACTACGGTCGATGAGCCCACGTTGAACACGCTCTGCCAGGCCCGCGAATCGGATGTTGTGTTGAGTCGGGCGTCGCCACTTGGAGTTCGGTTTTACTACCTCAAGAGCACCAGTTCGGAACGGGAAAAGCTCGCCCGCATTAGCCGGGGGACACCCGGCAGCCCGTGTACCGAGAAACACCTGATCACGAACACCGAGTTTACCGAGCAGCCCATCTGCACAGCCTCGCGTACGTATCAAAAGCAAAAACTCGCACAGTTGGCGACGCTCGGCCTGAGCAAGGCTGAGTACGAGAAACAAACGGCTGAGGTTCTCGAAAAAGAATGCCTGTGCGTGGGGTTGAGTAATTCGGTGACGCACGTTTATAACGCTCCGTTCGTAAAAAAACGGTCGAGTGTTACCATTTGCCCCGGCCCCAACATCGCGTATTTCTCGAACGTGGTTTCGCTACAAACCATGACCGACCACATTTATGGCCGTACGAACCTGATTACCCATCCGAACCGGCCACACATGTTTCTGAACGAACTGACGCAATACCTGAATTATCTCGACGAGCAGCTGCTGACCCTCCGACCCGAAGACACCAAACGGGTGGCTTACTGCCGGGAGTTTGCCAAAAATCTGGCCGAGGGCATTGCGTATTACGCCAGCCTGACCGACAAATTACCGGCCGGTACCGACCCGGAGAGCTTTGCCCTCGGCCTCGCCGAGGCCCAACATCGATTGAACCGGTTAACCATTGGTTGACCATCCCCCTGAGCAGAGTCAGGCTTCAGCCTGATAAATGACGTATCTGCCGGGGGTTTTTTCGGCCAGATTTGCAGAATAAAAGACCTTGTTTTCTTTTTTAATCAATTCAACTATGCAGTATCGTAGATTATGGTGGGGATTCATCTTAGTCATGGTGGGCTCCTTTGCCGTACTGGGCTATTTTGGCACAGAAATATACCGACAGGCACCACCCATTCCTGACAAGGTAGTGACGCCCGACGGCCGGGTTTTATTAACGGGTGAAGACATCCGCGACGGGCAAAACGTGTGGCAATCCATTGGCGGCCATGCTGTTGGCTCAATCTGGGGGCACGGAGCCTACGTAGCTCCCGACTGGACCGCCGATTGGCTACACCGCGAGGCTACCTTTATTCTGGATAGCTGGGCGCAGGTAGCCAAGGGCAAACCGTTTGCGGCTGCCGATGCCGAAACACAGGCCGCCCTCAAAATTCGGCTCCAGCAATTGCTCCGTAAAAACACCTTTGACCCGCAAACGGCCACCCTCACGGTAGCCGGGATTCGGGCAGAGGCTATGGCTGCCAACAGCCAGTATTACACCGGCCTGTTTATGAACAACAAGGCTCTGGCCAGTCACCGGGATGCCTATGCCATTCCCGAAAACAGCGTGAAAGACCCCGTTCGGATGCGGCAGCTCAACGCTTTTTTCTTCTGGGCTTCGTGGGCCTGTGTCACTCAGCGCCCAAACGAAACCATCAGCTACACGAACAACTGGCCATCGGAAGAGCTGGTTGGTAACAAGCCAAGCACCGATCTGGTATTCTGGACCGGCTTCAGCGTGATCATACTACTGGCGGGCATTGGGTTGCTGGTATGGCACCACGCTTCTACACCCGAGGATGTCGTAGAACCGGGTTTTTTGCCCAAAAAAGACCCGCTGCTGGGCCTGAAAGCAACCCCATCCATGCGGGCCACCGAAAAATACTTCTGGATCGTGACAGCACTACTGGTGGTACAGGTCGGACTCGGGGGCATTACGGCGCACTTCGGTGTGGAGGGGCAGGGCTTCTTTGGGTTTCCGCTTGCCGAGTACCTCCCCTACTCGGTATCGCGCAGCTGGCACGTACAACTGGCTATTTTCTGGATTGCAACCTCGTGGCTGGCCACGGGTCTGTTTATTGCCCCGGCGGTATCGGGTGTGGAGCCAAAATTTCAACGACTGGGCGTCAATTTTCTGTTTGGGGCCCTCCTCGTAATCGTGGTTGGCTCGCTGGCGGGTCAATGGTTTGGGGTAATGCAGAAACTGGGGCTGATCGAAAACTTCTGGTTTGGCCACCAGGGGTACGAATACGTTGATATTGGTCGGTTCTGGCAGATTTTCCTGTTAGTTGGCCTGTTCTTGTGGCTGTTTCTGATGGGCCGCGCCATCTGGCCCGCCCTCAAACCCGACGCCGACGGTCGCCCGGCCGAAAGCCGCCATTTGCTGACGTTGTTCCTTATTTCGTCTATTGCCATTGCGGCTTTTTACGGCGCAGGGCTGATGTGGGGACGGCAAACTAACTTGGCCATTGCCGAATACTGGCGGTGGTGGGTGGTACACCTCTGGGTCGAAGGGTTCTTCGAGGTGTTTGCCACGGTGGTCATCGCATTTTTGTTTGTACGACTGGGTTTGCTCCGTATTCAGAGCGCCACAAGCCAAGTGTTGTTTTCAACGATCATCTTCCTTTTCGGCGGCATCATTGGCACCTGTCACCACTTGTATTTCAGCGGTACACCCACCTCCGTGATGGCCTTGGGGGCTACGTTTAGTGCGCTGGAAGTGGTGCCGTTGGTGCTACTTGGTTTTGAAGCCTACGCTAATCTTAAAATCAGCCGGTCGACTGCCTGGATTCAGGCGTACAAGTGGCCCATTTACTGTTTCGTAGCCGTTGCGTTCTGGAATCTGGTGGGTGCCGGGCTGTTTGGGTTCATTATCAACCCACCGCTTGCGCTCTACTATATGCAGGGCCTGAACACCACCCCGGTTCACGGTCACACGGCCCTGTTTGGTGTGTACGGGATTTTGGGAATCGGGCTCATGCTGTTCTCGCTACGGGCTATGAGCACCCGGTCAGTTTGGAAAGATGGCACCATCCGGTTTGCGTTTTGGTCAATCAATATTGGGTTGGGCCTCATGGTCGTTCTGAGTGTGCTCCCCATTGGCCTGTTGCAAACCTGGGCCAGCGTAGAACACGGCCTTTGGTACGCGCGCTCACTGGAGTTTATGCAAACCGACACAATGCAGTTGTTGCGCTGGCTGCGGGTGGTGGGCGATACCGTATTTGCCGCCGGAGTGCTGGCACTGGCCTGGTTTATCATCGGCCTGAAAACCGGCCGGTCTCTGGTGCCAACCGTGCCTAACCGTCGGCCTTCGCCCGAGTATGAACTGGCCGACACGGAAGTGTAGCGGGTAGAAAGTCTTTCAAAAAAGGGGCAGCGTTTAGGCGCTGCCCCTTTTTTGTACACGTGTTTGTCTAACTTTTGTTCATGTACAGCCGAACCACCAAACCGGGTCTGGGCAACATGAGGCAACGTATAGCGGGATAAATGCGCGTCGAAAGGGGCTGTTTGTTTAATGGACCCTCACCCCAGCAGCCCATTTTAGTTCACTAATTGAAAAACACCTCGTCTACAAAAACCCAGCCGGGCTGCCCCTTGCCCGGATGCCAGGCGGGGAGTTTGGTGACCGGCCGGGCTACTATCTTGACGACAGCGCAGGTCTCCCCGTTCAGAGCCGCCTGAATACCCTCGATCCGACCCGACTCTTCTTTTTGCGGCTGCGTGGGCTGAATTTTCCGGACCAGTTTCAAGTGGGCCTTGTCGGGGCCACCCCATACCTCGACCGTGTTGGGCGGCATAATGTAGCTGCCCGTGTTTTTACCGATGCTCAACGTCACCGATTTGAGCGGCACCGGACGGGCAAAGCTGAAGAAAGCTTCGAACGGCTTTTCGCGGAAGCCCAGCCAGGCAACGTCCTTGAAATTTTCGATGGTACCTTTTTTGCCGTCAATCAGCGTCTTGCCGCCTTCGCCGAGGTATTGAGGGTTGGGCTGGTTGACCAGTTCGGCCTGCGCGGGCTTGTGCTGACCACCAAAGAAGGTGTACTCCACCAACTCACTCGCGTACCATTTATCTTTAGTGGCCCGCGCTTTCACGACCGTAAAGCCGTTTACGGCAAACGGTTTCTGGTACACGGGCGATTTGAGCGTGTCGGGCTCCGAGCCGTCGGTAGTGTACCGAATCTGCACACCCGGCAGCGGGTGCTTAAAGGTTACGGGCGTTTGGGCCGTCACCACAAACTGCTCATTCACCAGCATAGGCGGGTTCAATTTCAGCCGTTCGGTATCGCTGGGTATGTAGCCGGCCACAAACCGGATGCCCTTGTTTTCCCTCTGCAATTGTGCCAATTCGGCCGTTCCGAGGGGAGTATTCCAGACAAATACCTCTTTCAGATGGGGCAGTTGCGACAGAGCCGCCAGCGCGTCTTTGTTTACTTTGGTGCCCGATAAAGCAAGCGAATTGAGCTTAGTCAACGATTTCAGGTCGGCCAGTGTTTTGCCGGTCACCTCGCTGTTGTTCAGAATAAGCTTTTCGAGGTTTTCGAACTGGGCAATGGTTTTCATATCCTCGTCGCGCACCGGCATATTGGTCAGGTTGAGCGAAACGAGTTGCTGTTTCACGTCTGACAACTCGGCCAGATGTTCGGGCTTGTAGGCCTCGCGCACAAAGAAACTGGCCTGCAAAGCCGGGGAGTCGTGGGCCAGCGGCACCACTACCCGAAACGGCGTATTTACTTTTTCGAGAGCCTCCTCCGATGCCGCATCAAAATCGTAGGCCACGGCTTCAGTAACCGACGCTCCCCGTTTGGCGTTCAGGTGCGCCAGCACCAGCGCCCGCAGCGGGTCGTTTTGCGCCAGAGCCCCGAGTGATTTTTTGGTGTCGGCTCCGGCTTTAATCCAGGCCGTTAGCAAACCAACTTCGTCGGGTGATAATTGGGCTTTGCCTTTGGGCGGCATGTGCTTTTTATCCTCCAGCGGCAGGTTGGCCCGCTGAATCATGTGGCTGTTGAGCGGATCACCGGCTACCCAGATGGGGCCGTTTTTACCGCCTTTCAGCAAACCTGCCATTGTGCTCATAAGGAGTTCGCCCTTCTGCTTCTGTTCGTTATGACACTGATAGCATTTGGTTTTCAGAATCGGCTCGATGGTGCTCACAAACACAGGAGTATCGTCGGTAAAAGCCATTTCGGGGACGACCTCTTCGTTTGGAAACAGGTAATCTTCGCCATGGGTCAGGCTGGCCCCGAAATGCCCCGTCACGAACAGACAAAGGGTACTCAACCCCAAAACCGGGCTGAACAACCGGCTATTGCTTTCGGAACGCTCATTCAACACCACCAGCGCGTAGGCCAGCAAACTCATGCCCACGCCAGTGTATTTATGCCAGTTGAGCAGGTTGTCGGTATAACCGCCCTCGCGCGATAGGAAAAAGCCCATCAAGGCAGCCACTGAAGCTGAAAGGGCCGTGATGATTAGTAGAAACCGAAACAGTTGGGCAACCCCTTCGCCCGCAAACGCCCGCCGGAATACCCACAGCACGGCAACCAGCACCAACAACCCGATGGGGAGGTGCAACAGCATGGGGTGCATCCGGCCGACGGGTTGCAGCCAGCCCGGCAAGACTACTTTTTCCTGAAAAATGAGCAGGAAAAGGAGCAACAGGTTTAACGCTAACAGTACATTGGCAGTAACCGCCTGAAAACGACGCATGGTAAGGAGAGTAGCGGAATAGTGGGTGGGTACAAAAGGACCGTTTCCGGCAGCAGTTGCCACCGGAAACAAGGTTTGAAACTAATCGATTATCAGGCCATCAAACCCGGCAACACTTTCCCGGCCACATCGGTCAGGCGGTAACGCCGGCCGAGGTGCTTGTAGGTCAGCTTCTCGTGGTTGAGGCCCATCAGGTGCATCACTGTCGCGTGGAAATCGTGGATGTTGACCGGGTCGCGCACCACATTGTAGCCAAACTCGTCGGTTTCGCCGTAGACGGTACCAGGTTTTACGCCCCCGCCCGCCATCCAGGTGCAGTACGCCCGGGGGTGATGGTCGCGGCCGTAGTTGTCTTTGGTTGCGGTGCCCTGCGAGTAGTTGGTTCGGCCGAATTCGCCACCCCAGATTACGAGCGTTTCGTCCAGCAGACCGCGCTGTTTGAGGTCGGTAATCAGAGCGGCCGAGGCCCGGTCGGTGTCTTTGGCCTGTAGCGGCATTTCGCCCACCATATTACCGTGCTGATCCCAGCCCTGATGATAGAGTTGCACAAACCGAACCCCGGCTTCAGAGAGCTTGCGGGCCAGCAGACAGTTGGCGGCAAACGTACCGGGCACCAGACACTCGGGACCGTACATTTTAATGATATGGTCGGGCTCCTTGCTCAGGTCAGTCAGTTCGGGCACGGCCGTTTGCATCCGATAGGCCATTTCGTACTGCTGCACTTTGGCCTTGATTTCGGGATCGCCAAAATCGTCGTAGGCCATGTTGTTCAGTTCGGCGAGGTTGTCGAGCATCTTCCGGCGCGAGGTCCGGTCGGTGCCTTCGGGGTTGTTGAGGTACAGAATGGGCTCTTCGCCACTGCTGAATACCACGCCCTGATGAGTAGAGTCCAGAAAGCCGTTGGTCCAGAGTTTGGAGTACACGCCCTGCCCGTTGCCCTTGCCCCGCGACAGCAGCACCGAAAACGCGGGCAGGTTTTTGTTATCGCTACCGAGACCGTAGCTCACCCACGCGCCCATGCTCGGGCGGTTACCCTGCTGCGCCCCTGTTTGCAGGAAGGTCAACGCCGGATCGTGGTTGATGGCCTCGGTGTTCATGGTCTTAATCATGCAGATGTCGTCCACGATGTTAGCGATGTTGGGAAACAGTTCGCTCACCCACATGCCCGACTGCCCATACTGCTTGAACTGAAAGTGCGAGCCCACCAGCGGGAACTTGGCCTGATTGGCCGTCATGCCCGTGAGCCGCTGCCCTTTCCGAATCGAATCGGGCAGGTCCTGACCCGCCAGTTTGTTGAGCATCGGCTTGTACTCGAAGCTTTCATACTGCGAGGGAGCCCCGTTCTGAAACAGGTAGATCACCCGCTTGGCTTTGGGCGCAAAGTGCGAAATACCCAGTGGCAGGGCATCCGACTCCTCATCGCCCCCCCGAAACAGATCAGGCACCAGCAATGAACCCAGGGCCAGACTTCCGATTCCGGCGGCTGCTTTCCCCAGAAAATGCCGACGGTTTACATTCAGACGATTTTCGATGAATTCGTTCATAGCATTATGGTTTCTTCGAGGTTGTACAACATCAACAGGGTTTGCATCAGGGCCGCTGTAGCGGGCTTATCGGCCACGGTAGCGTGGGGAGTTTCGCCCACGGCCAGCAGATTTTCGGCTTTTTTCGGGGTAGCCGCAAACGTCATTTTCTCGTCGGCAAAGTACTTCTGTAATACCTTCAGCTCTTTGTCTTTGGGCGTGCGGCACAGAATCTGGCGGAATGCTTTCTCGATTTTCTCGTCGGCGGAGGTTTTCTCTCCCATCAGTTTTTCGGCCAGCACCCGGGCCGATTCAAGCACCATCGGGTCGTTGAGCATCACCAGCGCCTGTAGGGGCGTGTTAGTGCGGGAGCGTTTCACCTCGCACTGATCGCGGTTGCTGGCGTCGAACATAAGCATGGAGGGGGGCGGCACCGTGCGCTTGATGAACACGTACATGCCGCGCCGGTACAGAGCCGTGCCGTGGTCCTGCACGTACCGCGCCAGCGAGCCCCGGCCCGAGGTCGCTACCTCCCACAAGCCCTTGGGCTGGTAAGGCTTTACGCTCGGTCCGCCAATTTCGGGATTGAGCAGGCCGCTGCTCGTCAGCACCAGATCGCGCACCAGTTCGGCCGGGAGCCGCAGGCGGGGTGCGTGCGAGAGGTAAATGTTTTCGGGGTCTTTGGCCAGTTTGTCTTTGGTAATCTGGGCCGACTGCCGGTACGTAGCCGAGGTAACGATCTGTTTCACCAGCCGCTTCATGTCCCAGTTGTGGGTGCGGAAATCCACCGCCAGCCAGTCGAGCAGTTCGGGATGGCTGGGTAGTTCGCCCTGCATCCCGAAATCGCCTACGGTTTTGACAATTCCCCGACCGAAAAACTCCTGCCAGATCCGGTTCACAAACACTCGCGCCGTGAGCGGATTCTTCGGATCGGTCATCCAACGGGCTAGTCCGAGCCGGTTTTGTGGATATTTCTTCTTGTCGAAAGGCATAATAAACGTCGGCATGGCGGCCGAAACGATCTCCGAAGGCTGATCGTAATTACCCCGGCTCAGGATATGCGTTTTGCGGAGCGTATCGGCATCTTTCATCACCATGACCATCACCGACGCCGTGTCTTTTTTATTGACGAACCGCAGAATGTCTTTCACATCCCGATCGGTAATTTTCATGTTCGGGGGGTCGGCAAAGGAGGCATCAATGGTTCCGAAAAGTCCTTTTTCGGGCACCTGATTGAAAAACGCAAAGGTGCTGTAGTAGTCTTTTTGCAGAATGGGGTCGTACTTGTGGTCGTGGCATTTGGCGCACTCGTAGGTCAGGGCCAGAAACGTTTTGCCGAAGGTGTTGGTCCGGTCGGTGACGTATTCGATGCGGTACTCCTCGTCGATTACCCCGCCCTCCTGCGTGATTTTGTGGTTCCGGTTAAAGCCAGTCGCCAGCATCATCTCTTTAGTGGGCGGTCCGCCGTCGCGGTTGGGGAGTAGATCACCGGCCAGTTGCCAGGTCAGGAATTTGTCATAGCCGTAGTTCTGATTGAACGCGTGAATGACCCAGTCGCGCCAGGGCCACATGGTCCGCAGACCGTCGTCCTGATACCCGTGCGAATCGGCGTAGCGGGCCACGTCGAGCCACCCAATCGCCATTTTTTCGCCGTAATGCGGGCTTTTGAGCAATTCGTCTACGACTTTCTCGTAGGCATTCTCCGATTTATCGGCTAGGAAGCGCTTTTGCAGATCGAGCGAAGGCGGCAGACCCGTAATGTCCAGCGATACACGTTTCAACAGCCGCTCCTTGTCCGACTCGGCATTGGGCTCCAGCCCCATTTCGGTCATTTTGGCCAGCGTGAAATGGTCGATCTCGTTACGCGGCCAGTCCTCATCATCGACCTCGGGCAGTTTAGGGGTTTGCGGAGCAATAAAAGCCCAGTGCGGTTTGTATTTGGCCCCCTGCTTAATCCACTTCTCGATCAGGGCAATCTGATGTTCGGTCAGCTTCAGGTTGGAGTTGACGGGTGGCATCACATCGGCGGTGTCTTTGGTGGTGATGCGCAGCCAGACCGCCGACTTCAGCGGATCGCCCGGAACAATCCCGTGCATGTTCGGGCTGTCTTTGAGGGCGGCATAGGCATCAGCCTCAACATCGAGCCGGAGGCTGGCCTCGCGCTTGTTGGCATCGGGACCATGACAGACAAAACAATTGTCGGACAAAATGGGCCGGATATGTAAATTATAATCGACTTCGTCGGGGATGGCCACCGCCACCGATCCCGTATTGCGGCTACTGGTGAAGAAACAGGCCGTCAACAGCACCGAAAGGGCAGTTCCGGTAAGCAGCGCAAGCCTGTTCTTAACCAGCCAGGGAATGAGTTGATGTCTTTTTTTCACGGCAGATAGAATGTTCAATCAATCTCTAAAAATATAGCCTTTGACCATACTTACCAAAATACCACGTTAGTAAGGTCAAAATACCATATAAATCGGGCAATCGAACAAAAAACCTACCGATTCAAATTATTCCTGGTCCATAGCCAGATTACTGTTCAATAATAGCCGGGACAAAAGGGGTGCCGAATCGCCCCGGACGGTACCGATTCTTTTACTTTGATTGCGATAATGTTGCCAGCAACGCTTCCAGATTTTTCAAATTCATGGCTGTTCCTTCCTTGAAGCCCATTTCGAGCATCTTCTCCATCCGGGCAAGTGATTCATTATAAATACTGACGTGCACGGTCGTTTTCCCGTTCAGCTCGTTGAAGCGCAAATCCCATTCAGAACCTGGCAACTCGGGGTTTTCATCTTTGTCGGCAAAGGCATTCAACAATTTGAAGTTGGTCTTCGGGGTTATAGCCGTATAGGTTTGTAGCGACCAGAACTCCTCGCCTTCGGGGCTAACCATAGCATAAAAGCGTCGGCCGCCCACTTCAAAATCCATGTATTTAGTTTTGGAGGTCCAGGGTTTAGGTGCCCACCATTGGTCAAGAATTTCGGGCTTCGTGTACGCATCCCATACCAACGAAAGGGCGGCATCGAATTCGCGGGAGAAACTGACTGTTTTGGCGGTTTTGTCGACAGTGAAATCGTTCATTTTGTTTGTGCTTTAAGGGTTGTTAATACGTCATCGAGTTGCGTGAAGCGCGTCTCCCAGAGCTTTCTGAATTGGTCAATCCAGGCATCAACTTCTTTCATTTTCTCAACTTCCAGGGAGTAATAGATCTCCCTGCCTTGCTGTTCCTGTTTCACCAGCTCGCATTCGGTGAGAATGCGAAGGTGCTTGGAAACGGCTTGTCGGGTTGTGTTGAAGTTCTCGGCAATGGCATTTGGTGTCATGGCCTGAAACGCAATCAGCGTAATGATGGCCCGTCTGGTGGGGTCGGCTATGGCTTGAAAAATATCTCGTCTCATCGGGAATGAATTTGGTATCAAGAAACCGAATGGTTGCAAATCTACATGCAACCATTCGGTTTCGCAACTTATTCCGATTAAAAGAGAATCCGCTAAAATTGACAGCTTACTGGGGTAGCATAGAATAGTCGCGGACACGCACGCTGTGTTGTAAGGTGTGTGCCATGTAAAATGAAACTGAAACCGGGTGCCACCGGGAGGTAAGCGAAGCTTAAATGCCCTGATTCTTTGCCGAAAACAGTAGGTTGGTCATTCTGCGCCGTTTATGGCGTTGGAAGCTACTTACCTAAACATAATATCACCCTCCTACCAGCCCTATGCTGTCGTTACTTGGCTTTGCCACCATTGCCATTTTTCTCATTCTGATCATCACCAAACGCCTTTCTGTTATTACGGCGCTGGTGCTGGTACCGGTCCTCATGGGTTTTCTGGCCGGATTTAGCCCGAAAGAACTGGGCGACATGATTCTGGCGGGTATCAAGCAGGTGGCCCCAACGGGTATTCTGCTCATGTTTGCTGTGCTATACTTCGGGACTATGCTCGATGCTGGCCTGTTCGACCCAATTATTGCAGCTATTATCCGCTTCGTGAAAGGTGACCCGCTGAAGGTACTTCTGGGAACAGCCGTGCTGACCATGATCGTCCACCTCGACGGCGACGGAACGGCCACATTTATGATTGTCATGTCGGCTTTCCTGCCCATTTACAAACGCCTGGGCATCAACCGGCTGATCTTAACGGGTATCGTCGCCCTGAGCGTAGGCCCTCTGCACCTCGTCCCCTGGTCCGGTACTTCAGCGCGGGCCATTTCGACCCTAAAAACGGACGCTACTCAATTATTCAACCCCAATATTCCGGCTATTGTGGCCGGTATGGCATGGGTACTCTTTGTTGCCTACTGGTTTGGGCTGAAGGAACGTAAGCGCCTGGGCATAAGCAACCTTAATTACGCACATGAGGAAAGTCTGACCGACGAGCAGCGTCAGTTTCGCAGGCCCCGCCTATTCTGGGTCAATGCCATACTCACCATTGGCCTCATCACAACGCTTATGAAAGGCTGGGTACCGGCCCCCGCCCTATTCGTTTCGGCGGCTATTGTCGCCTTGCTGATCAACTATCCCCGACTAACCGATCAGCAGAAAGTGCTCCGGAGCCACGGCAACAACATTTTCATGGTGTCGAGCATGATCTTTGCGGCTGGTGTTTTTTCGGGGATTCTGACCGGCGGCAAGATGATCGACGCAATGGCAACGTCTGTCGTTTCGCTTATCCCCCAACAACACGCGGCCTGGTTACCCACGCTGACGGCCATCACCAGTATGCCCGCCAGTCTGCTCTTTACGCCCGATGCCTATTACTTCGGTGTGGTGCCCATTCTGAGCCAGACCGCCACGCAGTTCGGCATCGATCCGCTCGAAATTGGCCGGGCCGCCTTGCTGGGCCAGATGACGGTCGGGTTTCCGGTTAGTCCGCTCACGGCTTCAACCTTCCTGCTGGTCGGTCTGGCCGAAGTCGATTTGGGCGATCATCAGAAATTTATTCTCAAATGGGCCTTCGGTACCACCCTGGTCATGACACTGGCGGCCCTCTTAACCGGCTCCATTCATCTATGAAAACTTCCCTTCGAATTGGGTGCGGAGCCGGTTTTTCCGGCGACCGGCTGGAACCGGCACTCGTATTGGTTCAACAAGGCCAGTTAGACTATCTGGTGCTGGAATGTCTGGCCGAACGCACAATTGCGCTGGCACAGAAACGGAAACGGCAGGATGCTACACTCGGCTACGATCCCTTGCTGGAACGCCGAATGGAGAGTCTGCTACCCCATCTGCTGGCCAATCGGGTTCGATTGATTACCAACATGGGCGCGGCAAATCCCTTGGCAGCGGCCCAGAAAATTGTCCGCATTGCTCAGCGATTATCGCTCTCCGTTAAGGTGGCGGCTGTCACCGGCGACGATGTATTCAGCCTACTTTCGGGGCACGAAACGGCTCTTGAAACAGGTCAACCTTTATCCGCTTCGGGGCCGCTGGTTTCGGCCAATGCATACCTGGGTATCGATGCTATTTTACCCGCTCTGGCTACGGAGGCCGACATCATCATCACCGGCCGGGTGGCCGACCCGTCGCTGTTTCTGGCTCCGCTGGTGCACGAGTTCGGCTGGTCACTGAACGATTTTGACCGGCTGGGACAGGGTACGGTAATTGGGCATTTACTCGAATGCGCCGGGCATCTTACGGGCGGGTACTTCGCTGATCCGGGCCGCAAAGACGTAGCCGGTATGGCACATCTGGGCCACCCTTTCGCCGATGTATCGCCGGATGGTAAGGCCCTTTTCGGAAAGGTAGCCGGTACGGGTGGTTTGCTCAGTCTGGCCACCGCCAAAGAGCAGCTACTCTACGAAGTGATGGACCCCAGCCAGTACATGACACCCGATGTGGTGGCCGATTTTACGCAGGTACGGTTAGCCGAAACCGGCCCGAATCAGGTAAGAGCCTGGGGCGGGCAGGGGCAGCCCCGACCGGATTCTCTCAAAGTCAGCGTGGGCTACGAAGCCGGTTTCATTGGCGAAGGTGAAATTTCGTATGCCGGTGCCAACGCCCTCGGCCGGGCGCAATTGGCCGGTGCTATCATCCAGGAGCGGTTGCAAAACCAGTTCGCTGATCTACGCATCGACTACATCGGCAGCACGTCGGTCCATCGAACAAACTTTGGTCATTACCCGGACCCGTATGAAATTCGGCTACGGGTAGCGGCAAGGACCCAAACGGCACAACAGGCGGCATGGGTCGGCGAAGAAGTCGAAGCCCTTTACACCAACGGTCCGGCGGCCGGGGGCGGTGCCCGCAAGTATGTACACGAACTCATCGGCATTGTCTCAACCCTCATCGACCGCCATCAAGTCACACCCCAGGTAACCCTCTTTCAGTCATGACCATCAAGCTCTACGATATTGCGCATAGCCGGGCTGGCGATAAAGGCAATACCCTGACACTCTCGCTTATTCCGTACAAAGCAGAGAATTACCCATTGCTGCGGGCTCAGGTTACGGCCGAAGCCGTGAAACAACACCTTGGCGAAATTGTAGCGGGCGAGATAACCCGGTACGAAATGCCCAACCTGCCCGCGCTCCAGTTCGTTTGCCAGCAGGCGCTTATGGGTGGCGTAACAACCTCGCTCACCATGGATACTCACGGCAAAAGCCTTAGCTACGCGCTACTGGAGATGTGTATAGACGGCTGAGAGAAAGGAGAACGAACAAGGTAGAATGGACAATGGATAATGCCTTTTTTGCTAACTGTCAGCTTATCAATTATTCATTCTGCACTATACATTATGCATTTAGGTTTGACTCAGAACTCAAGTTGTCAGGCCGTACGTAACATATCGGCGTAGGCGTCGGGCAACTCACTTGCTTCTATGGCGCGGGCGGCTTGTTCAACGTCGTACGCTACCCGAACAAACTCGACCCCTACCCCATCACGCGAACCGGGCCGGGCAGTATCGTCGATGGTCAGCATCACGTAGCAGCTACGGGGATCGCCGTCTTTGGGCTTTCCCACCGACCCGATATTGATGGCGTGCCGCCAGTAGGTTTCTTCGCCTTCGGGCTGGGCACTCACCACCTTGTAAAACGGCTTGTGTGTATGCCCAAAGCACAGAATATCGGCCCCGGCCGTTTCGAGTACCCGCCCCAGACTACGGTCGCCCCGATCTTCAAACAGATACTCATTGATGCGCCGGGGGCTGCCGTGTACCAGCAGCAACGACAGGGGCGGTTGGGGTTGCCAAAGCGAGACGGGAGGCTCAGCCCTTTCGCCATTACCCAGTTCGAACGACACCCGAATCTGCGTGGGTAAGGTGCGCAGGTACCGGCGTTCGGCCTCGCCAATGTGTTTGTTTGTGTACGCAATGGATTGTTTGCCGCGCTCTTTTTCGATTTCCTCTTTGTAGGCACAACCGCAGTCGTCGGACGCCCGCCCGATCCCAAAATCGTAGTTTCCGGCTATGGTCGGAATGCCGCGTTGCCGGATCAGGCGGACCACTTCGTTAGGCCACACGTTGTACCCGACCAGATCGCCCAGGCAGTACACGGCATCGACCCCGCGCCGGTCAATATCGGCCAATACAGCCTCCAGTGCAGGCAGATTGGCATGAATGTCGGAGAAAAGGGCAATTTTCATCATTGTTCAGTTTAGGGTTGAGACGTTGCTGTAGAGAATCGTTTTTGCTGTTTCCGGGCAAAATTGACCAGTAAAATCAATACCGGGACTTCGATTAAGGGGCCAATAACAGCTGCGAAAGCCGCTCCCGAATCAATACCAAAGACGGCAATGGCCACGGCAATGCCGAGCTCAAAATTGTTGCCCGCAGCCGTGAATGCCAATGAGGTAGATTTGCTGTACCCAGCTCCGGCTCGTTTTGACAGGTAAAAGGCCGAGAAAAACATGACTGCAAAATAGAGGGTCAACGGCAGGGCTATGCGCAGTACGTCGAGTGGTATCGACAGGATCAGTTGGCCTTTCAGACTAAACATGACCACAATCGTAAACAGCAGCGCAACCAGTGTAATTGGACTAATGGCAGGCAGGTAGGTTTCTTCGTACCATGCACGGCCCTTCAGTTTAGATAAGCCCCATCGGGAAATTACCCCCAACAGAAACGGAACTCCGAGGTAGATAAATACACTTTGTGCCACTGCACCCATGGTAATATCGACGTTGTAGCCCTGCAAGCCTAACCAGGGCGGCAGTACCGTAATAAAGACATAGGCGTACACGGCATAAAACAGCACCTGAAACACACTGTTGAAGGCCACCAAACCAGCCGCATACAGCCGATCGCCCCCGGCCAAATCGTTCCAGACAATCACCATCGCGATGCAGCGGGCAATTCCGATCAAAATCAGGCCAGTCATGTATTCCGGCTTATCGGGCAGAAAAAGTACTGCCAACCCAAACATAAGCAACGGTCCCACGATCCAGTTTTGCAGAAGCGATAAACCCAGAATCCGGGTATTGGCAAACACCTTGGGTAACTCCTCGTAGCGCACCTTGGCTAAGGGAGGGTACATCATCAGGATCAGGCCAAGGGCCAGGGGTACGTTAACGCCTACTTCACCGGCATCACCTGCGTTGAACGAATTGATCCAGGTCGTCGACTGCGGCACCAAATTTCCAAGGGCCACCCCCAGCAACATCGCGGCAAAAATCCATAGTGTCAGGTACCGATCGAGAAACGACAAACGGGGCTTATTCATGCGCTAAAATGGGTAATGACCGGTGCATAACCGCAGCCGAGGCCGGGCAGAGGCTACTAAACTGAGCCGATTGCTGAACCGCGAGCGGAACAGACTGCCGGTTGATTGAAGAAAAACCATGCCCGGCAAAATAGTCCTCCGCCGTGGTGGTGATCAGATAAAGTTGGGCTATCGATTGCGACTGGGCCATTTCGAGCAACTGCTCCAGGAGGTGTTCGGCAATTTGACGGCCCCGGTGCGTTGGTTTCACCGCAACCGAGCGCAGCAAGGCCACTTCGCCAAAGGACTCCAGCCCTGCGACACCAACAAGTTGGTCGCCCTCTCGCGCTAGCACAAACCCGGACAGATGTTCGGGTAAATCATCGGCAATCAGCCGGACCTCTTCCAGCAGAGCCGCAATTTCGGCCCGGTCCTGAAGGCGGGCAGACGTATAGTGAATAGACATACTCGAATGTGATTTTGACAATAAACCTGTACGCATTCTTAGGTTAAAAGGGGGTCGGCTGATGCCTGAGGTCAGGCGTCAGCCATCCTCCATAACGCACAGTCAATTAGCAACAGTCGGGGCCGCAGCAGGCAGCTTTTGGGCTTACCTCTTGTGCGGAGATAACAGCCGGTTTCTGGGCAAAGACCGTGACACTGAAAATTCCCCGACGCCGGGTTTCATCCACGGGTTGCCGATACTCGGCGATCTCGGCCTCGGTCAGATACTGTTGGAGTACCTCGTCGGGCAAGCCGATTTCGCGCTCTTTCTGGATCGTGATGTTGACGAACCCAGCCTCGGCCACCCGTTGCAGGTATTCCTCTTTCTGAATCGCTCCCGACACACAACCCACGTACAGCTCGGCATCGCGCCGGAGGTTTTCGGGTAGTTCGCCCTGCAATACAATGTCGGAAATGCTGAAATGCCCGCCCGGCTTCAGGATTCGGAAGGTTTCGGCAAAGGCCTGCGCCTTGTTGGGCACCAGATTCATCACGCAGTTGCTCACGACCACGTCGGCCAGATTTTCGGGCAGCGGCATCTCTTCGATATCGCCGTACACAAACTCCACATTAGTGTAGCCGAGGGTTTTGGCATTCTTACGGGCTCGGTCGATCATGGCGGGTGTCATATCGAGGCCAATCACGCGGCCTGTCTCACCGGTTTCGGCCCGCGCCACGAAACAGTCGTTGCCAGCCCCGGAGCCCAGATCCACCACCACATCGCCCGGTTTGATCTGGGCAAATTGCGTGGGGAGTCCACAACCCAAACCCAAATCGGCTTCGGCTACATATCCGGTCAGGGCATCGTACCCTACGGCCATGTCGATCGGGATATTCGAGGCCGTTTGCGGCCCACAGCAGGAGGTGGGGCCACATCCACAGCCGTCGGCTTCGGAAAGCTCGGCAATAGCGCCATACTTCTGGCGGACAACTTCTTTGATTTGTTGGGCAGTTTCCATCTTACTCTGATTGTTATATTGTAATATTGCGATTAACTCAACCAAAAAAATGACTCACTTACGAGCAACAGTTGGCCGGCGAGAATGCCTTCCATAACGCCCCAAAAGCCCCTTGCGCTTCGGCCCAAACCCCCGGATTGATACAGTAGCACACGCGGGGCGGGTCTATTTCACCCTGAATAATGCCGATCCGCTTGAGTTCTTTCAAATGCTGCGAAACCGTTGCCTGTGCCAGGCTCAACTCTTCGACAATGTCGCCACACACGCAGGTGTTTCGAGCAATGAGCATTTGCAAAATGGCAACCCGTGCCGGATGCGCAAAGGCTTTGGCCAGATCAGCCAGGCGGTTTTGCTCGGCAGTGAATATCTCCGTTTTCGTAACTCCCATGACGCAAAGGTAAAAAACTATTTTTATACCTATCGTAATATTGCAATATATTTTTTCCTATCCTCTTAAAACCATTTGCCTTAACCAGACTATTTGACCCCAAAAAAGATCCACTTTCTATTCTGTCAGTAGCAAATGTAACAAGCGTGTTAACCGATGTAACAGGAGTGTTAGCAGTTGAACTGTGGCTTAAACTATTTGCAACAAAAATGAAGAGCCAAACTTCCGGCCATATCCTCATCCCATTTGGGTCTTTGCTGACCTGCCCTGCGAATTACCCTAACCCATAAATAGGCTGTCCACAGCGGCACCGACCGGAATTATGTCCGGTCGGTATGACCACAACGGGGTGTATTCACATTCAACGTGAATAGTACACTGTCTATCAGAATCTTACACTTTTATCCAAGCCCCTAAATCTTATGTAATGCACTACACAAATTGTCCGGCTTTTTGTCCGGGTGTGTTTCTTGAGTAATTCGGAGGCTATGTCTTGGTTTGGAGCAGGTTTTTAAGGCCGCATATTTATTCCTACAAAACGGAAAACAAGCCTACAAGATCATTTATACTGGGGCGGAGGGGGCACCTTTACGGACCTCCTACTATGATACCCAAACAGGTCTGTTGACCAAGTCAGAATCCCCATGTCAGGATGGCCCCCCAGTCAATGGAGTACACCGACTATCGGGCAATGAACGGCATTATGGTTCTTTACCATTTTAAGGGGTTTAGCTCCGATACACAAGTGAGTAAGTACGAGATGGATAATGGACTGAGCGACACTGATTTTGAAATTAAGTAAAAACTACAACCATTCGATTACACGCCTTCACATTCCCCGTTTGGGGACTAATCCGTTTTCTCGTACACTTTTCTTTTCATGTTTCTCAGGCTGACACGCATCAGGTTTACCTACTTTTTATCAGAACAATTGTATGGGTAAACAACTTTTCACGAGCTACGCACAGTCCTGACTCGCCAATCAGGATTTTAGCTGTTATTCAACGGGTCGTACTGCATGTATTATAGTGAAAAACGAAAGCCAATCAGGTCAGTGCCCTGATTGGCTTTATTACATTCCCCTTTTCCTCCAGACATACAAATCAGTACAGATCATTCTCGCACCGAACAGTTTTTCGAAGCATTATTCCTGTTGAACAACCCGAACATCTTCTTGGTCAATTAGCTAATAATCATAGATTTGGCAAGAAAACTTAGGGGCATTTTTTGAAAGTAAGGTACTTTACAGTATGCTTCCCGGCAGACTTTCCTTATTAGTGCAGCCCCATCCAATCCCAGAAAACAATCTCCGTTCAACCATGAAGTTTTACAAATACCTATCCGTACTGCTGCTGATAGCCGTTACACTTTCGGCGTTTCTGGCGCAGAAGCGACCTGAACGTAAAACCCAAACTACCGCTCCGGGCAAACCCAACGTGATTCTTATTCTGGTGGATGATCTGGGTTGGACAGATCTGGGAGCCTACGGTAGCGATTTATACCAAACCCCAAATGTGGATGCGCTGGCAAAAGACGGCATTCGGTTTACGGATGCTTATTCGGCCTGCACCGTGTGCTCGCCTACGCGGGCCAGCCTGATGACGGGCAAATACCCGGCGCGGCTCCACTGCACCGACTGGATTGCCGGACACAAGAAACCCTATGCCAAACTACAGGTCCCCGACTGGACCATGTACCTCGCCGACAGTGAATATACCCTGGCCGAAGCCATGAAAGATAACGGCTACACAACCGCCCATATCGGTAAATGGCATTTGGGCGAGGCCGAAAAAAACTGGCCCGAACGGCATGGGTTCGACCTCAATCTGGCGGGCTGGAGCGCCGGCTCACCCGTAGCCAATGGAGGAAAGGGATACTTCAGCCCGTATGCCAACCCGCGACTCACAGATGGACCTGCGGGCGAGTACCTGACCGAACGTTTAGCCGATGAAGCGGCTCAGTTTATCCGGACGAACAAAGACAAACCGTTCTTTCTGAATTACTGGCTCTATCAGGTGCATACGCCCTTGCAGGCCAAAAAGGAGAAAATCGAAAAATACAAAGCGCTGGTAAAAGCCGGGAACCACCACATTAACCCGACGTATGCCGCGATGGTTGAGCACATGGACGAAGCACTGGGCAAGGTGGTGCGTACGTTGAAGGAAACCGGGCAGTACGAGAACACCATCCTCATTTTTTATTCCGACAATGGCGGGTTGCGGGGTAATTACGAAAATGGACGTAAAACCGTTACCGACAACTTTCCGCTGAGGTCGGGGAAGGGCGATGTGTTTGAGGGGGGCGTGCGCGTGCCGCTGATTATTAGCTGGCCCGCCAAAATCAAGGCCGACCGCGAGAGCAACGTGCCAGCCATATCGCCCGATATTTATCCGACGGTGCTGAGCCTGACGGGCGGCAAAGTCAAACCGAGCCTGCAACCGGTGCTCGACGGTGTTGACCTGAGTGGCCTGCTGCTGGCAAATAAGACACCCAACCGCAAGGCCATTTTCTGGCACTACCCACACTACCATCTGGAAGGGGCCAAACCTTACAGCGCCGTCCGGATGGGCGACTGGAAACTGGTTGAGGTGTTTGAGCAGGACTCGCTACAACTGTTCAATTTGAAACAGGACATCGGCGAAACCCGGAATCTGGCAAACACCAACCCGGCCAAAACAAAGGAATTACACAACGCCCTGATTGCCTGGCGCAAGCAGGTTGGCGCCCAGATGCCGACAAAAAACCCGAACCATGATCCGGCCAAAGAAGAGACCTGGGGCAGTGCCAAAGGCGCGACGGGAGCCGGGTCAGACAAAAACAAAAACGAGTAAGTATAATTCGTTTGCTCCTGTAGCCCCGTAAGCTGCACGATTTGCCCCCCTATTCCAGAAATAGGCCCGGTACTTTTGGCATAAATAGTATGTCAAAACCAACTTCAATCTATTTCTGGAACGATGAAGAAGCAATACCTATGTTCGCTCGCTTTTTGGGCCGGTGCGCTGCTGTTTCCGCTCGCTTTGGGGGCAACCTCTGCCCCACCACCTTGCTCCGACAACGGGAAGTACCTGTACTGGACCGGCGAGGTAAACAGCGACTTTTTTAACGAAAAAAACTGGCGCGAAACGACCCAATCGCCCGGAGCACCGACACCGCCGGGTCCCGGTACTACCGGCAAGCCCACGCAGAAAGCCAAACCGTATTGTCTGCCCGGGGCCAACAAGCTGCCCTACCAAATTTGTCTCAACCAGCCCAATCTATCGAAAGATGACCACCCCAAACCGGGCACACTGGACCCTGGGGTGCCTATCCGGTATAATCTCTATATCGCCGACGGCACGGTAGAAGCCAACGGCGATGTCACGTTTGAGTGCGGCCAGATAGGGATTACCGCCGAGGGGAGCACCCTCCGGTTTCAGAACCAGCTTGCCAACGGGGTGCTTTCGCTCGACGAGGAGACCGACGCGTATTTTGCCCTGAACAATGGTCTGGGAGCCGAAGCCGTGGTGAATCTGCTCGACGCCCAATCGTGGGTTCGTTTCCTCAACACAACGCCCGATCAGTTGGTAGCACAACGTTTGGGAGCCATTTGGGTAAACGACGCGGCCGGGGTGTACAAACAGAACATCCGCATCAATCAGTACTACCAGAAAGGTGCTATCGTGCGGGTCATTTCGGCTGATTACAAGCCGTTGGAAATCTTCAGCGGTGCCAACCGGACTGGCCGTAGCGCCACGCTGGCCGAACTTTCCATCTACGCGGGCGCTTCAATTCCAAATGCAATGGATAACGCCATGCAGTCGTTTAGGCTGAAACGAGGGTATATGGCTACCCTGGCTGTCGAAGAAAACGGGACCAGCAAGAGTAAGGTGTACATAGCTTCCAAAAAAGACCTGGTTGTTGACCTCCTGCCTGCGGCTCTGCGGGGTAACGTAAGTTTTATCCGGGTGCTTCCCTGGAACTGGGTCACTAAAAAAGGCACCGGCGGCTATATTCAGGGCCTGGATGCAGGCTGGTTCTACACCTGGTCGGCCACCAATACCTCGAAAGAGAACAACGAGTACGTTCCCATGACCTGGGGGGCCGGTGCTACCTCAGATGCCAGTCTGAACGACATCATTGCCAAATACCAGACCACCCAGTTGCTGGGTTTCAACGAGTCAGACAATTGTAGCGATCAGTCGGGGCAGTTCAACAATCTGTGCGATCCGGCCGTGGCGGTGGCGTATTACGAGAATATCATGCGCACCGGCATGCGACTGGGAACACCGGCCCCCCGCGAGAATGGCCCATCGACCTGGCTCCGGGAATTTAACCGGATTGCCAAAGCGAAAGATGTACGTTTCGACTTTGTCGCTGTGCACTGGTACGACTGGGGTAGCTCTCCGCAAAACTCACCTTTTGCCAACCCACAGGAGGTATTTAACCGCTTCAAGGCCTACCTGCAACGCGTACACGACGAGTATCAGCTACCGATCTGGATTACCGAATTCAACGCTAACCCCAATCGGGACAATTCGGTGCAGGCGGCTTTTCTGGAATTGGCTCTCCCCTATCTGGAGCAACTCGATTATGTGGAGCGCTATGCCTATTTCCAGCCTAACCCGCAGTACGGCAGTACCAACGTGGCCCCCGCTTACTACTTCGATGACAATGGAAACCTGACCAATATCGGCACAATCTACCTCAACCATACGTCTACCCCCTCAATCCCGGAGGATACGTACATCAACTCCAGTAACCTGCTGGGTATGGATGAGTCCTGGGTGGAGCAACCTGCCCGCTTGCGCCCTTTTGAAGCCGAGTGCGCGCTGTATCCGGGGAGCCAGTGGGACATGAAGCCGGACGCAGAGGCCTCAAACCAATTGGTTATTCAGGGGAATCCGGGTAAGTCCGGGGCGTCGGCTATTGCGAAGCAGGTGCATTTTGAGTTCGATCTGGATGGGTCGGAGTCGTACCGCTTGTGGATTCGGGCACGGGCCAACGGCAACAGCAGTATAAAAGTTAAGATGGACGGGGGCGAATTTGCTACCATCGGGGGTATTTCGGGGGCCGGTTTATTCTGGTACAAAATCCCCCGTTTCTACGACCTGAAAGCCGGGAAGCATCGCCTGACGCTCGAATTCCCTAACGCCAACCTCGAACTGGATCAGGTTGTATTTACCACGAATAGTGCGGCCATAAAGCTGGCTCCGCAGCCCGCCCTCTCGTGTACTCCAAGCGAACAACCCTGGGGGCTGGTGCAGACGAACGTGACGTATTTCAAAGAAGCCGAGGCTGCCAGTCCGTTAGGCGGAAACTGGTCCGTTAAAACGGCCCCGAAGGCCACCAACGGGCAGTATATTCAGTCAGCTGATGGTCAATCTTCTCTGGATGCTGCCCCCGAAGCCGCCGGTCAGGCGGTGTACGAAATTACGGTGGCCGAAACAGACCATTACGATATCTGGGGTAAAATCCAGTCGAAGGGCGGTGCTGGCGACACCTACTGGATCAAGGTAGACAATGAGCCGTTCCGGCCTTGGGCTAATCTGGGCAATGATTTGTTCGACTGGTACTGGAAGAAATTTCACTACAGCCAGGGTGGCGAAGAGCGCAGCTTTACGTACTTCCTCACCGCAGGCACGCACCGCATCACGGTGGCATTTGCCGATCCGGGTGCGCGGCTGGACCGGCTGGCCGTGAGCAGCGTAGGGCGCAACCCCGCCGACGAGGATCCGAACGTAGTCAAAGCGGTGTTTATTAGTGATTATGAAGCCGAAAACGCCGTACTGCTGGGCACTGCTGCGGTGGTCGATTGTGACAAATCGTCGAACCTAAAGCAGGTTAACATGGGTAGGGCATTTGCGAATGGGGTACGGTTCAACGAAGTGGTAACCGACGCGGCTGGCACCTACGAGCTATCGATCCATTACATGAGCAAGGTAAGCCGGCCCTTCCGGTTACTGGTAAACGGGGTTAGTCAGGGGCAAAAAAGCGTAAACGCTTCCGGCAACTGGTGTTTTGAAGGGGGAACGACGGCCATTTTTAAGGTGAATATCCAACTCAATGAGGGAGTGAACACCATCGAACTCCGTACGGTGGGCACAGGTACGCTACCCGAAGCACCGTTTATGGATAAAATCAACCTCGCTAAAGTTCCGTCGGGCGCACGAATCGGGGCAGCGGGCGTAGCAGAAGGCGACCCAGATGCCCTGGGGCTGGAGGTGTATCCAAATCCGGTCACTACGCACGAAGCCATCCAGATCAAGATCCCGGCTTCCGTTCAGCCCAGCCGGGTAAACATCGTAGACCTGACGGGGAAAATCCATTACTCGACCGTTCAGGAGACTCCGACTGGTAAAACCATCAGCCTAACACCGACCCTACCGTCGGGCCTGTATCTGATTCAACTCCAGAACGGCATCCGGCAACAGACGCGCAAACTGATGGTGCGGTAAAAGGCGGGCGATTCCCATTCATCAAAAAAGCAGACTCTTACCAGGGTCTGCTTTTTTTGATAATCACCTAAATCAAACACTACCCCTCCATCGGCAGGTAATAGCGCGTGTATCGTAATTTGCCTTCCTTTTTCAGCGCGCCCATTTCAACCATTTCAGCCAGATCCCGGGTTGTTGTCGCTCGTGAAGTTTTGGCGATCCGGGTGTAGTTATCAGCACTTAAGCCACCCTTGAAACCATCCAGCCCTTCCCCAAACAAACGTAATGCGACTTTGAGTTGTCGATCGTTAAATTGGCCCCGGTACCGATCAAAATACCGAGCTTTGAAAACAATAAAGCGGATCATTTTCTGCACATAGATTTGCGCTTCCAGAATCTTTTGGGAAAAATAGACCAGCCACTCTGTACACTCTAAAGATAGGTTCGCCCGCTCCAGTGCCTGATAATAGGCTTTTTTATCGCGCTCGATAGTCGTTGATAAGGAGGTGATCAGCGATTGTCGGGCTCCCATAGCCAGTGCCTTTTCGGCTATAATTCGGCCTATCCGCCCATTGCCATCTTCAAAGGGGTGAATCAATTCGAAATACAAATGAGCCATTCCGGCGTGTACTATCGTTGGCATTTGGGCTTCGGCGGCCTGATTGAACCATTCAATGTATCCAATCATCTCGCTTTCGACGCAGCTCGATGCTGGTGCTTCATAAAATACGTAGGCCCTGTCTAACCGACCCGACACGATTTGCATGGGGTCGGTATGCGTACGGTAGCCACCAATCGTTTCCAGATCCGTTCGGCCATTCATAATCATCTTGTGCCACAAAAAAAGACGTTCCGGGGTCAGCGGCTCGGCGTAACTTTTGACCACATCAACCATCATCTGAGCCACCCCCGCTTCTTTGGGGCCCGCCCGTCGGCCATCCGTTTGTAGCCCCAACTGTTTACGGATTGATGACTGAACCGAGTCACGGTCTAAAACTTCTCCTTCTATTTTTGAGGTATCGAGCGCTTCATTACTGAGTAGTGTCACCCGCAATTCATCGACCTCAGCGTCAGAAATGGCAGCCAACGACCCGACGATCACCCCCGCATTGCGATGAAATTCGCGCTCCAAGAGGGAAAATTTTGCTGCATCGTACGTAAACTGTGGCCAGTCGGGTGATTGCCAAATCCATTTCATGAGCTATTGAATTGCGTTCTATAGCTCAATATAATCAAAAAAATGAGTTATAGAAAGAGATTCTATAACTCATGGATCACCTATGCTCTCAAGATTCAGGAACTCACAACTACACACCCTACTCCATCTCACCCACTTCAATAGCCCCCAAACCCGGTGTTTCGGGTACGGGGTTGCCCAGAAAATCTTTGCTCATCTTCAAACCCTGCATCAGACCGAACTCATCGCCCGGCAGGTAGGGAATTGCGATGCCTTTGGCCCGCACCACCTGCCTGTTTTTGGGGAGGTAATCAGTGGGGTTCAGGCCACCGGGTTTGCCGAATTGGGGGTCTCCAAACAGAGCCCCCCGATCCTGAATAATAGCGTCGGTGGGCCAGCAATCGGCTTTCAGGTAGAGATTATTCGTAAACAATACCCGTTCCAAACCCAGGCCTTCAGATTCGTCGGGCTTCAGTTGGTCGCCCTGTACCGATTTGAGGCCAGCAGGGACGTAGAAGATATTATTCGCAATCAAGACCCCCTCCGAGCCATTGTCGATGGCCAGACGGCCCACTTTGCCGGGACTGGTGTAGATGGTGTTGTTGTAGAAATATGAATTAACAGGCCCTTTACGCTCCCGCTGATTGCCCTGATAGCCACTCAGCCAGAAAATCTTGCCCTCCTGAAACGCCCCGTTTTCGCCTTTGATCCGGTGACCATCGTCGACGCTGATATTGTAGCGGTACGCACAGTTGTAGTTGTTGCCCAGAATCTCGCAGAATCCGCCCGCGTTGTGCGCCGAGAAATTGTACTGCATCACCACATTGTCGCAGTTGTAGTCGATATGCGCCCCGGCCGAGTCGCCGGGCCCGTTGGCGTACAGGAAGCTGTTTTTCTCGATCAGCACCTGGGAGGCTCCCCAGGTCCAGAGGCCGCTACCCCGACCCCACTTCCGGCCGTCGTCGGTGCTGCCTGAGTACTTAACTTCGTTCCCCGCAACATACACGAATTTGACGCCCGACATCTGAATGCCGGGTCCGCCAGACCGCTGCACCCGGTTGCCGGTTATCTCCACGCGCTGAATGTTCTGGTTCTTGCCGGTGAGTTTTATGCCTGTATGACTCACGTTTTTGACCACACAGTCGGCGATGCGGATATTCTCCATCACCGTAGCATCAGCCTGATTGATGAGCCGGATACCCCATCCGTATTTCTGGGTCCCATTGGGGGATTTCACTTCCTCAGCCGTTCGGACCACGCCCGGATTTTCGTAAAAAATGTCGGTAATGAGGAGCTTTTCCAACCGGATATCGACAACTTTTCTGGCCTTTTCAGTGGTAACGAGCACGCCCACGCGCATAGCCTGTTCGGGGTTGCGGGTGGTGTAACCGTTGGCCGTGATCGACAGGTTGCGGACATGCACATGGCTGCAATCGAGCAGCAAAATACCTTCGGCTTCGTTTTTGGCGTCAATCAGCGCGGGCCCAAAGTCGGGTTTGTTTTGCCAGCTTACCGACTCAATCACAATCGGTTGTTGGACGCTTCCCTGCCAGCCACGGCAACGCAGGCTCCCCGCAAAGGTTTGCCCATCGGCCAGAAGCAGGCGGTCGCCGGGTTGGAGGGATAACGAACTGGCCTTAGCCAGACTCTGAATGGGGCTTGCCTTTGACGTGCCGGTGTTGGTGTCGAGGCCAAGCGTCGGGTGAACGTAGTAATCAGTAGCCAGCGCGTTTTGCGTGACGCTGTTCATAAATAACCCAAAAATCAGGCAGGATAGAAACGTAATTCTCATCATTTTAAAAACCGTCGACGACCTTGAACCGGTCGGGGTGCAATTGGTTGTATTCTTTTTCCTGCATCAGGCCCAGAAAAGCGGGGGGCGGCAGTTGCTGGTTCCAGTTATTGGCCTCCGTTTTCAGAGCTTCCAGGGTTTTAGGGTCCTGTTTGGCCAGGTTGTTCTTCTCGCTAATGTCATCTTTGATGTTGAACAGAAACTCCAGGTTAGGCTGAGAAATCAGCTTGCTGGTTGGGGTACGCACCGCCAGTTTCTGTCCGTCAATATTGCGCCAGAAAAGGTAGTCGTGGGGTATGCCTTTGTTTTTGCCGGTCAGATACGGGATCAGGTTCACCCCGTCCAGCTTATTTTTCGGCTTGACGCTCGACACCGCTGCGGCCGTCGCGAAAATATCCAGCGAACTAACCGGGTTGCTGTACCGGCTACCCGCCGGAATGGTACCGGGCCATTGCACCGCAAACGGTACCCGAATCCCACCGTCAAAGAAATCGCCTTTTTTACCCCGCAGCGGTGCATTGTCCGAGGCATTGTCGGGCGTGGGGCCGCCGTTGTCCGAGAGGAAAAAGACAATCGTATTTTTGTCCAGCTTCAGTTCTTCGAGCCCATTCAGAATGTTGCCCACCCCATCGTCCACGGCGCTGATCATGGCTGCGTAGGTCCGCCGACGCGGGTCGGCAATATCCGCAAACCGGCTCAGGTACTTTTCGGATGCCTGCAAGGGCGCGTGGGGGGCATTGTAAGCCAGGTACAGAAAGAAAGGCTTGTTCTGCTGCTCCCGAATAAACCGAACGGCCTCCCGCGAGAGGGCATCGGTCAGGTATTCTTTCTCCTCCACCCGCTTCGTGTTGTACATCAGCCGGGTCCGGTACGAGTCGTACTCCGACTTTACCTCCGACAGGTCTTTTAGGGTCAGGTTCTCGGGAAAGTACTGGTGGCCACCACCTAGAAACCCAAAAAACTGATCGAAACCCCGCTTGTTGGGGTGCAGCGAGGGGTGCGCACCGAGGTGCCACTTACCCACCACAGCCGTGGAATAGTTAGCTTTCTTGAGCAGCTCAGCCATGGTTTGTTCGGAGGTGGGCAGGCCCATAGTGGGATCGTTTGGGGCAACGAGCGGATTGCGCGAAAACCCAAACCGATCCTGATACCGCCCGGTGAGCAGCCCCGCCCGGCTGGGACCGCACACGGCAAACGATACGTAACCCTCGGAGCATACCGCGCCGTTGCGGGCGATTCGGTCGATGTTGGGGGTGCGTATGTCTTTACTACCGTGAAAACCCACGTCGGCATAGCCCTGGTCGTCCGTCAAAATCACGATGATATTCGGGGACTGGGCAGCGGGGGCCTGTGAGCGGCTAACAAAGTCGTGATTCCAGACGAGGTAGAGGCCACTGAGCAGTATCGTTGAGAGAATTTTTAGCATCGTAAGGATGAGAAATCCCCTTTATGGTCAACACCGCTATAAGCGAACCATAAAGGGGAGCGTTTTAGAGATTCATAGAAGCTACTTCCAAACCGGGTTCTGCACCAGATTCTTGTTGGCGTCGATTTCGGTTTGCGGTATCGGGAACACCTCCGACATACGGCCCCGGTACACGGGTCGGTAGGCGGCTACCCGATCATCGGTAGCCCGCTTGTAGGCGGCTTCTACCTCGCCCCAGCGCTTCACGTCGAAGAAGCGTAAGCCTTCAAAGGCCAGCTCCACGCGCCGTTCATGCCGGACAATGTCGCGGAGGGCCACCTGCGATAGGTTCGTGCCTTCCACGTCTTCTATCTTGGGCATTCGCACCCGCGCCCGCACCTGATTGACCAGCGAATACACCTCGGTCAGTTGGTTCGTTTCGAGCAGGGCTTCGGCCCGCATCAGCAGCACATCGGCATAGCGAATCACGTAAAAGTCCTGCCCTCCCGGCGACCCTACCCCGATTCCGCTCGGCGAAGGGCTGTTGCGGATGTACTTTTTCAAGCCGAACGTAGTGGCCGTATTTCCGGTAAAAGGTCGGTTCAGGTCGGTCAGGAAAATGTCGTCCCGGAAGTACACCGAAGCGGCCAAACGCGGGTCGCGGTTGAGTTTTGGTGTAGCTGCCCGGTACAGGGGTGAGCGGGTAATGGGCAGACCGTCAGTCGCGTAGTAGTCATTAACCAGGTTACGCATGGGCTGCACATTTACTTTCGGAATGCCGGTAAACGTGGCCGAAAACGTCTCGCCGTTGTCGGACTGATCCTGCAAAAAGCGCACGGCAAACACAATCTCTTTCGACTTTTCGCCGGCCTCGGTAAACAGCTGCTCGTAGCTGCTGTTCAGGCTATAGCCGAGAGTGAGCACCTGAGCCGTCAGGGCCACCACTTCCTGGTAGTTTTTCAGGTAAAGCTGGAACCGGGCCAGCAACGACAGGGCCGCTCCTTTGGTGGCGTAACCGTACTGATTGGCCGGGTAGGTGGCCGGCAGCGATTCGCCCGCAAACTTCAGATCGGCAATAATCTGGTCCGACACCTCCTTGTTGGTATTCTTGGGCACGTAGGCTTCCTGCAACGATTGAACGGCCAAAATCAGGGGGACATCCTCAAAATGAATAGCCAGGTTCATGTAAAACAGGCCTCGCAGAAAACGCGCCTGCCCCAGCAAAACGGTCCGGTTGGCGTCGCTGATGGCCGCCTTCGGTATGCGCTCAATGTTGGCAATGGCGTTGTTGGCGCGGGCAATACCCCGGTAGTTGGCCGTCCAGAACTCATTGAAAAAACTGGTTGCCGGATCGACCCGGGCCTCCACAAAATTGCCGGGGCCTTCAAACTTATAGTTGTTGAAGGTATTGTCGGCAAAGCTGTCGTGCTGCGGAATACCCGCCGAACCGTTCAGATTGCCACTGTACAGTACCCGGGCCTGCAGCACTTCGTACACCCCGTTGAGGCCCAGTTGGGCGTCTTTTTCGGTTTGCCAGAAGTTACCCTCGGCCAGCTGCGTCAGGGAGCCCCGATCCAGAAATTCCTCCTTGCAACCGAACAGCAGCAGCGTCAGCAGTAAACATAAAATCTTTTTCATGGCGCTTAGAATTTGAGGTTTAAGCCAAGGCTATAAATCTTGTACAGGGGGGTCAGGCGGTCGGTATTGCCGCCGGAAGTCCGCTCGGGATCAAAGTTTTTGAGTTTGGTAAACGTCAGGACGTTTTGCCCGCTCGCATACACGCGCAGCTTGCGGATGCCCACTTTGCTGCTCAGTTGTACGGGCAGTGTGTAGCCCAGTTCGAGGTTTTTCAGCCGCAGGAACGAGGCATCCTGGATGTAGAAAGACGACAGAACTGTGTTGTTGACACCGCCCAGACGGGGTAAGGTCGTCGATGGGTTCTCGGGGGTCCAGCGGCCAAGCCAGTACGACAGGGCGTTGTTACGGTCGTCGGCCATGGGGAGTTGACCATTGCCGTTCAGCACCCGATCTACCCGGTCCAGGCCCTGAAACAGGATGGTAAAATCAAAGCCCCGGTAGGTCATGTTGGCGTTGAAATTGTAGATCAGGCGGGGGAACGGATTGCCAATGACGACCCGGTCGAAGGCGTCAATTTTACCGTCGGGGGTTCCGTTGGCACCCGACACATCGGCGTAGCGCAGATCGCCCGGAGCCGTGAGGGGGCTACCAAATTGCACGGGGGCACCAGCTGCCTCTTCTTTAGTCTGAAAAACGCCCAGCACCCGGTAGCCATAATAGGCGTTGAAGGGCTGCCCGATACGGATAATGCTGTTGCCGCTGATGGTTTCTTCGCCACCCGGCCCAAGGCTCGTGACCCGGTTATCAGCCATGCGGGTGACGTTGGCACCCAGATCCAGTTTCAGCCCACCGAAGTTGTTCGTATAGTTAGCCGTTAGTTCAAGACCCCGGTTGAGCATACCGGCTGCGTTTTGGGCGGCCAGCGAGGTAACCCCCAGGGAGTTAGGCACCGGGAAGTTGGTGTACAGAATGTCGGTACTGTTCCGGCGGAAATAGTCGGCCGAGAAGTACAGCCGGTTCTGGAACAGTTCGAGATCAAGGCCGACGTTAAGCTGCCGGATCGTTTCCCAGGTGATGTTCGGGTTGGCCAGACTCGTCAGGGCAACAGCTCCCACCACCGCGTCGCCAAGTACATAGTCGAGGCCGGTGTTGTAGGTTTGCTCGTAGATGTAGTTGCCGATCCGGTCGTTGCCGCTTACCCCCCAGCTCGACCGGAGTTTAAAGTTTGAAACCCAGTTAAGCGACTGCATGAACGGTTCGCGGGCAATGTTCCAGCCCACCGACATCGACGGGAAAGTACCGTAGCGCCTGGATGGACCGAATTTCGACGAGCCGTCGCGACGCAGGTTCAGCTCCAGCAGGTACTTCTCCATGTAGTTGTAGTTGACCCGTCCGAAAAACGACTGCCAGGAAACCTCCGACGCGGCCCCGCTCACCGACGGATTGGTAACCCCTCCGCCGTTGAACTCCTGAATATTGTCGGACGGGAAGCCCTGCAATGAACCGGCAAAGCCATCGTCCTTGTCGTAAATCACCGAATGACCCGCCATCAGTTGCAGGTTGTGCGCCTGCTTCCAGCTGGTTGAGTAACGCAGAATGTTCTCGTTCAGCAGGCGGTAATTGAAGTTGAAGGTATTGGTTAGGGAGTTGAGCAGGCTTTGGTTCACAATCTGCCCGGCCCAATCGCGGGTGGTGAGCGTCGGGTTGAAGTTGGAGATGTTCTGAACGTTCATCACCAGGCTACCGCTCGTCTCGAAGGTGAGTCCCCGCAGAATATTGGCCGAAAGCCCCACACGCTCGCTGATATTGATGTTGTCCTGCTTGTTATCGCCCTGCAAGCCGGTCATCAGCGGATTGGTAGACGGAAACGAGAAGTTGACTTTCTGATAGGAGCCATCCACAATACCAAATGCACCGTTGGCATAGTAAGCCGGGATGGTTGGTGACGACCGCTGAAACTGATTGATGATACCCGTTTCGCCGGTGATGGCATCGGCACCACCCGACGGCCCCCGGAATTTCGACCAGTAGGCGTTGGTCACGTTCGTCAGGGTAAGCCATTGATTAGCCTTAGCCGTGAGATTCAGGCCCAGCGTGTAGCGGTCCGACTTGAATTTGCCGCGCACAATCGCATCCTGGTTGAGGTACCCGAGCGACACCCGGTACGTGAGGTTGTCGCTACCACCCGAAAACGACAGGTAATGATTCTGGATAGGCGCGTCGCGCAGGGTTTCGCGGGCCCAGTTGGTATTGGCGAACTGATCGGGCTGGGAGCCGGTTCGGATGGCCTCCAGATCGGCGGCCGAATACCGCAGCGGGGCGTTGGCACCGTTGGCGTTGCGGTCGCGCTCGTTGCGTAGCAGGGCGTAATTATTGGCATCGAGGTACTCCGGCACCACCGTGACCCGCTGAATACCCGTGTAGCCGTTGTAGTCGACGGTTAGTTTGCCTTTCTTCCCCTTTTTGGTGGTGACCACAATGACCCCGTTGGCTCCCCGTGCCCCGTAAATAGCCGACGCGGAAGCATCTTTGAGCACCGAAATACTCTCGATGTCAGACGGAGCCAGGTTGTTGAATTCGGTCAGGCCGTTGTACTGAATATTGTCGATAACGACCAGCGGATTACTGTTACCGAAGGTGCCAATTCCCCGAATGTTGATCGAAGACCCATCGGCACCGGGCAAGCCGCTCGACTGCGTGAGCTGCACCCCCGAAAAACGACCGTACATCATCTGCGAGGTATTGGTAACCGGCAGGTTTACGGCCCCGTCGAAGCGGATGGTTTCGACGGCCCCGGTCAGGTTGATTTTTTTCTGTTCGCCGTAACCAACTACCACCACTTCGCCGAGCATGGCTACGTCTTCCTGTAGGCTTACCTTCAGCTGGGTCTGATTACCGATGGGCACTTCGAGGGCCGTGAAGCCAATATTGCTGATCTGCAATACCGATTCCCGGGAGGGCACCGTGAGCGAAAAGCTCCCATCGGCACCGGTAACCGTGCCTGTGGTAGTCCCCTTCACGGTGACCGATGCGCCGGGGATGCTCTGGCCATCGGCCGCAGACACCACCGAGCCGGTGATGCGTAGCGACGACTGAGCGAGGGCTACGGGTGTTGCGAACAACGCGATTCCGATCAGCAGTAGCAGCGCTCTTGCCGACCATCGCCCCAGGTTCCACCCTCGTTGAACTAAAGTACAATTTGACTTCATAGTGCAGGGATTGAAAATTTGTTGACCTGTCTTAGTGATAAATTTTATCCAAATGTCACAAGACAAAGTCGGCCCGGGGGGGCTAATCCATGCAATCAGAAGGTCTAATCGTTCAACATAAAAAAAACCGCTACAGTGAGCGGTTCTGGGTTACAATTAGCTGTCTGTTACCCTATAAATTTTTACTCTTTCACCCCTTCCAGAATTTTAGCCCGGTAGTCGGAGGGTAAGCAACCGAACTGCTGCTGAAAGGATTTGCGGAAATGCTTGTAATCGTTGAAGCCCACTTCGTACGCTACCTGACTGAGCTTCATGTTATCCTGCAAAATCATCTGGGCCGCATTTTTGAGCTTCACCGAACGGATAAAGCCGGTCAGTGAAAGGCCTGTCAGCGATTTGATTTTGCGGTACAGCGTCGACTGGCTCATAAACAGATGCTCCACCATGTCCTCGATCCCAAAATCCTCATTTTGCATGTTGTCGTTCACCAGCTTGATGGCTTTGTCGATAAACAGGGCGTCGAGATCGACCTCGTTTACCTGCTGCGTATCGGGCTCAAACCGCACCTTGTTCAGGTAATGTTCCTGTAACTTTTTACGGTTTTCGAGGATGGTGTGAATCCTGGTTTTGACGATGATCGGGTTGAACGGCTTCGTGATGTAGTCGTCGGCACCGGTCTGCAAACCATTCACTTCGTACACCACCGACGAGCGGGCCGTGAGCAGAATCACCGGGATATGCGAGGTAGCAATCTGCTGTTTGATTTCCTGACAGAACGTAATTCCATCCATCAAGGGCATCATCACATCGCAGATAATCAGGTCGGGCAGTTCGCGGTTGGTAATCGTGAGCGCTTCGAGGCCGTTCTGGGCTTCCAGAATGGTAAAGTCCTCTTTCAGCAACGATTGCAGGTACGCCCGAATATCTTCGTTATCGTCCACCACCAGCACCGTTTCTTTTTTACGCTGCTTACTGATGTCCAGCGAATTATTTTCCGGCCAGACCGGTCCCTCGGCACCTGCTTCGGCCAGTTCAGCAAGCGGCCCATCGGCGGGGGCACCATCTACAGGGTCGGCTTGCAACAATACGGTAAAACAGGTACCTTTACCCAGTTCACTGCGAACGGTAATCTCGCCCTCGTGCAGGTCGACGATGTTTTTGGAGAACGCCAACCCGAGGCCGCTGCCCACCATTTTGGCCGTTTGGGCATTCTGAACCTGATAGAACCGGTTGAACAGGTTGCGTATGCTTTCCTCCGAAAGACCAATGCCGTCGTCTTCCACATCAACCGCGAGCCAATCCCCTTTTGGGTAAATCCTGAGCTGAATGGCCCCGTTATGGGGCGTGTACTTGAAGGCATTCGACAGCAGATTACAGAGGACAATCTCCATCTGATCGCGGTCAAAGTCCAACGGGGCCTCATCGAGTTCGGACTGAAAGGTGTATCGGATGTTTTTCTTCCGGGCGATGGACTGAAAGCTCAGGAACACCTCTTTAGCGAACGGGACAAAATCACTGTACACCCGCTTCAGTTTCAGTAACCCATGCTCCGACTTGCGGAAATCGAGCAGCTGGTTAATCAAGTTGAGCATCCGCTTGGCGTTCGACTCGACCAGCACCATCTTTTCGCGCAGTTTGCTGTTAAGCGTCAGGTCGTCCAAGATCTCGGCTACCGGACTCATAATCAGGGTTAGGGGCGTCCGAAACTCGTGCGAAATATTGGTAAAGAAGTTGATCTTGGCCTCGTTGAGGGCGTGCTCTTTTTCTTTTTCGATCTGCACAATGCGCAAGTCGGCCTTGAGCCGGGCCTGCCGCACCGATATATGCCGAACCAACAGCAGCGCACCTACCGCCAGGCAGACATAAAATACGAAGGCGTACCAACTCAGCCAGGGCGGCACGCCCACCACAATTCGGAGCTTTTTGGCCGGGCTCCAATCCTGATTATTGCGGCTGGCTTTTACCAGCAGCTCGTAGGTACCCGCCCCCAGACCCGTGAAGTTGATTTCATTTTTGCCGCCTATGTTTACCCACCCATCCCCAAATCCGCGCAACTGATAGGCATACGTTACATTATCTGCCCCGAAGAAATCGTTGGCCGCAAAATTGAGCGAGAGGTGGTTCTGCCGATAGCTCAGGCTAATCTCGTCGGTGTACTGAATGCTCCGGGTCAGAATTACCTCCCCGTTTACATCTTCGCCCACGTCAATCGCCTGATTATTGACCATCAGCTTCGTCCAGACCACCTTCGGTACGGAAAAAGTCCGGCCTATCTGGTCGGGTCTGAACTGGATGATGCCATTGGCACCCCCAAAGTACAGCTCACCGTCCGCGCCTTTGAACGACGACCCAATATGAAAGGAGTTTATCATCACTCCGTCTTCGCGGTCGTAGTTGACAAAGCGCTTATTTTTGGGGTCAAAGCGCGTAATTGACGTGGTCGTACTGAGCCAGAACTGCCCGGTATTATCTTCTTCAATGGCGCAGACAAAATCGTTGGTCAGGCCGTTTCGGGCCGTGTAGAGTGCGTTTAGGTTTAGCTTTTTATTCGTCAGCGACAGGTCGGCGAACCCAAGGGGCGTAGCCAGATAGAGAGTCGAGCCCTTGATATACAGGGCATTGATGATGACGCTGGGCAACGCGGCCGATAACAACTGATGATGTGGGATAAACGCACCGGTAGTCCGGTCGAGCAGGTTCAGACCCGAGTAGGTCGCCAGCCAGATATTCCCCTGACTGTCTTCTTTGATCTGATTGATCCGGTTGTTTTCGAGCGCAAACCGCCCCTTCTGCTCTTCGGCGTAGATCTGGCACTTTTCCAGTTTCGGGTCGTCGGCAAAGCGGGTCATTTTCAGGCCCCGCTGCTGCGAGCCTATCCAGAGAATTCCCTGACTATCCAAATGCACAGCCGTGATTTTATCGTTGGCAAATGCCTGGTAGGCATTGGCAAAATTGCCGTCTTTGATGATATACAGCCCCCGGTTGGTACCCACAAACAGGGTGTTGTCCTTTTCGTAAATGGTATTGATCCGGGTGTCGGCAATAGGGCTGATTTTCTCCATTGGGCCGTCTGCAGGTTTGCGGTACAGACCCTCGGTCAGGCTGCCGATGAGTAATTCACCCCGACGGGTTTTGAAAATAGCGATGGTGTTGTGGTCAATCTGGCCTCCCTGCCGGGTGTCGGCCATGAAGTTGAACCCTTTGTTGGGGTACAGAATCAGAACACCCCCGTGAGCGGTGCTCAACCAGGCAATGCCGTTGGGGTCAATGTCAATATCCAGAATCATGGAGTAATTGACGTTGTTGAACATGCTGCCCTGCGGATTGGTGTTGATTTTCTGGAAGCGGGTCACCTTCACATCGCTGATAAACAGGCCATCGCCCCAACTGCCGAGCCAAACCCGGCCTTTCCCATCGACGGCAATGCTTTTCATGAACGTAGCTTCCAGATTAATGGGCTCCTCCTGCACCCGCTGCGTATCGAACCGAAAGCTTTGCAGGTGGACTTTCGGCCCCGTGTTGCCCACCATCCACAGCTTGTTGCGGACGTTGTCCTGCACCAGATCGTACATGATGTACTGGGTGGGGAAGTCGAACAGGCGGTTTTCCGAGGGGTCGTACTTGTGCAACATTCGGCCGCTGATGTACCAGATATTATGGTGCTCGTCGCGGATGATTTTGTAAACCGGCTCGGTTGCTGGGTGATGAGCCAGCAGCTTCCGGGCGTTGGCATCCAGCACAAATACGCCCTTGTTCCACGTGCCTACCCAAATATTCCCCTTGGCATCCTGATTGAGCGAAATGACGCGCAGGTAGCGCTGATCGCGGGTTTTCAGAATGTCGTTATAATTCCGGATTCGATTGATTTTCACGTCCAGCACCGAAAGCCCCCCGCTCTTGGTGCCAATCCAGATGCTGTTGTCTTTGTCTTTAAAGAGCGTTTCAATGTTCTCGTTCACCAACTGCGGATACTCCCCGCCGGGCCGGTAGCTTTTGAAGCCGTAGCCATCGTACCGCGACACGCCCCCCTCGGTGGCAAAGTATTTGAGGTTATTATCGTCGCTGATGGTCCGGGTCACAAAGTTGCTGAGCAGCCCTTTGCGCACGTCGAGGTAATCGATTACAAATTCGTCAGACCTACCTGCACCGACATGCTGACTCCATGCCGTTGCTGAAACGCAAACGCCCAGGGCACACAGGAAGCAAAAGTAGATTACGAGCCTCATTGAGATAATTTGAACAAAAAACGAGACATAACCAAGTTTGTTCAGGCCCTTACGGAACAGGGCTCCGCTTCGTCTTCTTCCGAATCGCTTCAATCTCGGCCTGCATACTGGCCACCATCGCCCCATTCTCCCCGCTCAGGTTGCGCTTCTCCCCGATGTCCGTCGAGAGGTTATACAGTTGCGGGGTATGCTGAAAACCGCCTTCAACGCCTTTATTGGCCATAAAATCGGGCAGACGTTTTTCTTTGGGGAATGGCTCAATGTACTTCCAGTCGCCTTTCCGCAGCGAGGTCGTGTACGATTCTTCCAGCAGCCAGGTTCGGCCGGGTTTGGTGTGGTCCAGAAGGGTCGTGAGCAAGTTTTGGCTGTCGATAGCCTCATTGTCGGCCAGCGGTTGCCCGACCAAAGCCGCAAACGAAGCATACAAATCTACCTGACTGATCAGGGCCTTGCTGGTGCCGGGCTTCACTTTTCCAGGCCACCAGAGAACGGTGGGCACGCGGGTGCCGGCCTCGTAAGCGCTGTATTTACCTCCCCGCATCGGCCCGCCCGGTTTGTGAGCACCCAGCAGTTCCATCGCCTGATCGTCGTACCCATCGCTGATAACCGGCCCATTGTCGCTCGTGAAAATAACGAGGGTATTCTCGGCTAACCCCAACTTTTTCAGTTCGGCCATTACCTCGCCCGTCATCCAGTCCATCTGCGCAATGGCATCACCCCGTGGTCCCATGCTGCTTTTCCCCTTGAAACGTGGATTGGGCAAACGCGGCACGTGAATGTCGTGGAAGGAAAAGAACAGGAAGAACGGCTTGTCTTTTTCGGCCCGGATAAACCGTTTGGCCTTGTCGGTCAGCACATCGGGAAACTCCTCATCGACCCAGAGGGCCGATTTGCCGCCTTTCATGTAGCCAATGCGGCTGATGCCGTTGATGATCGAATTGCTATGCTGTTTGTCGGCTCCCTGCCGGAGCAGGTTGGGGCTGTCGAGGCCGTTGGCATACCCGTCGAGTTTCTTCTCATAATTGACCACAATGGGGTCATTCTTATCGGCATTGACCACCCGGTGGTTTTCGACGTACACCGTCGGGACCCGGTCGCCGGTGGCGGGCAGCAGAAAACTGTAATCGAAGCCGATTTCGCGCGGACCGGGCTTTATATCCCCGTTCCAGTCGATGGAGCCATTGCCCAAACCCAGATGCCATTTACCGACTACGCCCGTTCGGTAACCAGCCTTTTGCAACATACCCGGCAGGGTGTAGCTACCCGGCTGAATGAGCAGCGGTGCATCGCCCTGCAAAATAGCCGCGTTGTTGCGGAAGGCGTGTTGGCCGGTCAGTACGGAATAGCGCGAGGGCGTACAGGTGGCCGAGGTCGTATGGGCATCGGTAAACACGATGCCCTCCTTTGCCAGCCGGTCTACCTCCGGCGTTTTTACCCCGATTGCCCCGTTGTACCCAACGTCACCATAGCCCAGATCGTCGACATAGAAGATGACGATGTTCGGGTTTCGTGCGGTGTTTTGCTCGTCCGTTTGCCGCATATTTCCGGTGGGCATCAGGCAGGAATTGACGGATAGCAACGCTATAAGGGAAACAAGCCCCCAGCGAAATGACAGTGATTTGGGGTAATAAAGCGGCATGAATAAACAGGTTTGGATCAGACGTATTACGAAAAGCAAGTTACCAGCCACGGAGTCGTTTGCAGGGGTCTTTTCGGTCAAAAGGGGGTATGGGACGTTCAAAATCTGATGAAACCACTGGTCCACTCACTAAAAGAAATGATTTTCATAATACATTGGTATATAGCTTAAATGGCCATTCTTAACATTACCACTAAACCCCAGATTAGCATGATTAAACTTTTTATAATTCTTCTGGCATTCGGGATGAGTGTCACGGTATATGGTCAAGGTAATTATGTTGCCAACTCAACTACTACGTTAGGTCCAGGTACATATAATACCCTGGTAGGGCCGGGTGCGGGTGGCTCTGGTTATCTCACAGGCGAAAAGAATACAGCTGTTGGTTACTATGCCGGTTATCCCCTTACAACGGGCAAATGGAATGTGTTTGTGGGTGTAGACGCGGGCCGGTTCGTGACAACAGCTTCAGAAAACACGATGATTGGCTATGAGGCCGGTTCGAGTACTATAACGGGGAGCTATAACATCATGATTGGTCGCGGAGCCGGTCGGAGCAATGTTTCCGGACAGCGCAATCTATTTTTAGGTTATATGGCTGGTTATAACAGTTCAGCAACGTTCAATCACTTTATTGGCTATCAGGCTGGCTTTTACAATACAACGGGGAACAGTAATTTTTTTGAAGGCTATCAGGCGGGCTTTTATAATACAACGGGGAACAATAACCATTTTGTTGGATATCTGGCGGGTTTTCTCAATACATCCGGGAAAAATAATCACGCCAGTGGATTCCAGGCTGGGGCTGGCAATACGACGGGGAATAACAACTATTTTAGTGGCTACCAGGCTGGTTACTCCAATACTTCAGGGTCCCACAATTACATAAGCGGCTATACGGCGGGCTTTTCCAACAGCGGAGGGTCGTTCAATATCATGATTGGCGACAGTGCCGGTTACAGGAGTAACTCTTCTGACAACGTACTAATCGGCTCCAAAGCTGGCGTCTATAATCAGACTGGTTCGCAGAATACGATGCTGGGCACACAGGCTGGCCTTTTCACCAACGCCACGGGCAACCTGTTTCTGGGGTATCGGTCGGGCTACGCGAACACGTCTGGTCAGCTTAATACCTTGCTGGGCTACCAAGCCGATGTGCAGCTGGCCAACCTAACCAATGCAGCCGCCATCGGTGCCAACGCCAAAGTATCGGTCAGCAATGCCATTGTACTGGGCGACACGATCCAGAATACGAAGGTTGGTATTGGGACTACCTATCCGCAGTTTCCGCTTGATGTCAGAGGGATCATCAATATTCGGGGCAATGGAACGCTTAAGTTTAGTCATCTTACTAACCCATCGTACCAAAATGGCCTGACTGATCAGGTGCTGACGGTGGACGCAACCGGCGAAACTGTATTGGCCAGAATATCCAAAATAGATGAGGTGTTGCTGCGGCTTGAGGAACTCGAACGCGAGAACCGAGAACTACGGAAGCGACTGGAGCATCTGGAGCGGGGAGGTACGTTGGTTGCTGGTAAAGAGTAACTTCACGCGAACCGGCTGCCCTTTCAGCTCACCGAAACACCGGAGCGGCCGAAAACAGGGCATCGAAGTTGGCCGGAGCGCTCTCCCGAATATTCTGGATTTGAAACATCTCGTGAACCTGAATCGGAAAACCACGTAGCCAATGGTCTACGCCCGATCGCATCTGTGGTGTGGGGGCCATTGGCATCATGAGCGACAAATCGGACAAGCGCAGCGGGATTTGTGGCGTAGTCCACCAGTACATACCACTGGCATCACCATCCAGCACATATTTACGGCTGAGGTATTTACCCTGATACATATCAGTTGCCTTAATATGTTTTTTGTCGAAATCGCGCCGAGCCTGCCGACTGCCCCAAAACGCCATCTCCGATTGTGGTTGACCCACCTGTCGTAATTCGGCCTGTTGCCGTTGCATTTCTTCCCGCGTCTGTTGGCCCGCCTTCAACTGTTTTTCAACCATGGGAAGGGTTTTCCGTAATTCAGCACGTCGGTCGGCGGGGGTACTGGGGTCGTTCAGTTCGGCACGCGCTTTTACAAGTGCCTCCTGCATAGCGGCCTCCTGCCTAGGTATAGTTTCTTCGAGTTGTTGCCCCATAAAACCCAACCAGTCTTTGGGGAAGGTCTGGGTTCGGATACCATCTTCATCCTTAATTACGGCGGTTGTGATGGGGCTACTCCGGCGGGTAAACAGCTTCGTCCAGGCTTCAGGGCCTCGGTACACCGCCACCGAGCTATCCCCCTTAAAATACAGGTTTAGCACGGTTCGGTTAGCCTGTTTACCAACCACCATGTCCATTGTCCAGCCGGGCTTGCAGGCAGCCGGCGGGTCTTCGAGCACACCAACAGCATACCATGCCCGTTTTACGGCTTCGGTTGTTGGGCTACACTCGCCGTAAAGTTGCCCCGCAGCCTCGATGGTTTCGCGGCATAAGTCTTCATAACCCGAACGGGGCCCAAGGCGGGGAAGTGCCGCCATCAGAACCCGCGCTACCGTATTGTAAGCCATTGTCGGAAATACATCGTATGAGTGTTTCAGGGCATTTTGCCCTTTCCCACCTTTGATGAGCAAATAGAACCATTTGTTGCCGACGCCTGAATTGGAATGCACGTTACCGTCGTCCTGAGGCACATTGGTTGGTTTCCAGGGCTGTTCAAGATAGGTATCGGGGTGCCCCTTGGCGGGTGGGTTGGCCATATCCCGAAACCCACCCGTCGTAATCTCTTCATCCACGAGCCAGTTGCCACCAATCGCCTGATGTTCAATGCAGACCCCAAACATATCGGCCAGCGATTCATCGAGAGCGCCCGATTCTCCCTGGAAAACAAGCCCGGCCGCGTGCTCGGTCACAGCATGGGTAAACTCATGCCCCACGGTGTGCAAATTGGCAAAGGGCTTGCCCTTCACCATGCCAAAGTAAAACTTACCTTCATCCGATTGCCAGTAGGCATTGGCTTCTGTACACGACTCGGCCATAATGGGCGTGCCCTGATTATCGTAACTGTTCATTCCCAGGCCTTTGAAGTATCGGGCAGCCTGCCGGAAGCCGAACAGGGCATCAAAATCGCCCCGGTTGCGCAGGGCCGCTTCCTGCAAAGTGGTGTCGTGCGAAAAAACCGGTTGGGCGTCCCTACTGGTAATCAGAACGGTGGGCGACTCGGTGCTATCCACCAGAAAAATACCCGGATGACGGCCATTTTTGCCCCGCGTGACGCCCACCACTCGTTTGCTGTGGTGAAATGTTTGCACAGTTGCCTTGTATGAGACAGGTTCGTTGCTATACCGACAAGTTCGCCGGAGGTTTTCCTGTGCTACCAATGTCCCGGTCTGTGCATTCAGGTAATAGCGTCGGCTGCTGGTCGAGGTCTTGACGGTAAATGGCTGACACAGAATTGGAGACTGACGACCCGGTACGAGATCAGGATGAACCCACATCAGGGGCAACGGCTCTGCATAGGGCAGCGCCGATTTGAGGTTAGAAGTTGCCGGAGTACGGAGAGTTAGCTCAGGCAGTTGGGTAACCTGCCGGAGTGCCATGAGCAGCGAGCCCGGCGCTTTAGGATTCGGAGTGGCTGTTTTCGGGTCAAATAGGTCGCCATTGGCACGAATGACATGACCGTTGGTATCCAATGAAACACTGTACTGCCCCAGCCGGACAACGTATCCATTGTGCAGTTGCTCGTAGCGTCGGGTTTGGGTTTTGCCCGTGCCGTATCGTCCGGTTTCGCGGAGCGTCACGCTGAATTTTTTCTGCATAAAGGCCACAAACTCATCCGGGGTCAGTTTGCGCTGCGCATATACCCGAAACGCTATCGGAACGGCTGAATATCGGCCGGGCGTAGGGTCATACAGTACGGCTACCTTGCCCGAATCAGGGCGCATTGGCCTAATACTCAACGAGGTCAGTACAGAATCGTCAGCCGAATTGTCTGCTGTTAGTTCCTCATTTGCATTACCCTTTTTTTTCGGTTGTTGCAGTTGGGCCCGAAGTTGCCGTACGGCGTCTGCTTTAGCCTGTTGTAGTTCCCGAATTTGGGCGGGGGAAGCGCCATTTTTTCGGGCTTCGGCAATTTGTTCGTCGAACAGCCGGGCAATGTTATCCGGGTCGAGTGCTTTCCCGATCTCAGCCTGAAACAGTCGGGTCGATTCTTCAACTTCGGCTTTCTGCGCTGGGGTTAGCTGCTGTCCCTGTACGGCCCCAAGGCACACTACACACAACAGCGCCTGCAAAATGAGCGTGTACATCATCGCTTCGGCGTACAAAAACTATTTTTCCAACTTTGTCAATACCAACGACGACTGTTTCTGCCCTTTCTCGTTCACCTGCTCCGACTTCACTACACCGATCCCTCTGGCCAGGTATTCAGTTCCTTTCAGGGTTCGATTCCCCATCAGGCGCATGTTGAGCGTGTAGGTTATCTTGACGCAGTCAAACTTACCCGCTGGTGTATCGATGGTTTCCATACCTACTACCTGCCGATCCACTATATTGGCCGTGAGCGTCATCAAAGTCATACCGCTTTCCAGGCTCGATTTTACGGTTACGCTGGCGTCTTTGAGTTTATCGCCCACATTCAGGTTGGCAGGGTACGCCAACTGATCGCCGGTAACATCCATGCGTAGGTTAGCTGCCTTCGGAATCATGTCGGAGCTGATATTTCGGACATCGGTGAAATAGTTACCACTAACGCACTTACCAAACGACTCACCTTTGGCGAGTAATTTCCCCGAAGGATCGTAGGTTTCATTGGCAAAAACAAGCGACACACCTCCGTTAACTGGCTTATAGTCAACTATCTGGTATTTCAGAATAGCCGCTGGCTTATCCTTTTTATCAAAACTGGTTAGTTCGAGTTTAAGCCCTTTCTGGAAGGCAAAATACCCGGTACATTCCTGAGCTCGAACGGCTGTGGTCAGTAACAACAAAATGAGCAATGCATGTATCTTTTTCATGGGCTGAATCGTGCGAAAGTCTACAGGGTTATAGTTTAAGGAACTCGACCCGCCGGTTGTTGGCTTTGCCTTCGGGCGTGGTGTTCGGGCCTACCGGTTGGCTTTCCCCTTTACCATCGGTATACAGGCGGGCGGCCTCAATCCCAAACTCAATCGTTAGCGCGGCTTTCACCGATGCGGCCCGCCTTTTTGAAAGCGCCACATTACCGGCATCATCACCGTCGGAGTCGGTATGACCTACGATTTTGACCCGCACACCGGGGTTTTCTTTCAGCACCGTGCCGATATCTTTCAGCACCCCATACGACTCTGGCCGGATCTTGTCTGAATTCACATCGAAGAGTATGCCCGTTGTGCTGAATTTCCCTTCGGTGATGAGTTTGGACCGGGTATCGGGGGCACCTACGGCTATCTTCAGATTTCGGACGAGCAAGGTATTTTCGCCGTAGAAATTATGGAATAACGCGAGCATATACGGTTTCTGGTCGACAAAGAAGCGGGGGATGTCGGCCACTTTTTCTTCGTTGACATATACCCGGAGCCTTCCTTTTTGCCGCCAAAGTGATAACCGTGCCACAGCCACCTTCTCTGAATCCCAATTGCGAATATCCAGTGTATTTTCAAGCAACATTGTACTATAATCGTCGGGTTTTGTCACAATGATTTTCACATTGGGGCAGCCTCCCGAATGAATGGTCACATAAGCGCCGGCCCCAAAATGATAGTCCATTGCCGTTGCTTTGTCGGTGTAGAATTTCAGCCCAAACCCGTCGTTACTGCACCCTGTTTCGCCGAGCACTGCCACATCAAACTCGACGGTGGTATTATCCGGGATTGACTTGATATTTTCCGGAATAATGGTGCCATTTTTGGTTATTCCCAGCCATTTGCCTGTCTGCCCGTCGAGGGTCATCACCTCACCGCTGGTGTTACTGTTAAAGTTTTCGGGAAAGTCGCCAATCGATACCCGCTCGAAATCATCAAAGTACAGTACCTTTTCGCCCGGCACAAAGTCGAACTTACTGTAGGCTTTCAGACTTCGGGGTTCATCGGCCTGAGTTTGAGCTGTACCCAAACCCCGACCTGAGACTGGCGCGGTCTCCGGGCGCTGCGAACCCGTGCGGTCTTGGCTGGGGGCACCCGCCGAGTCGTTAGTATCATTGGCCGGCTTTGGGGGTGTTGCAGGCCTTTTCTCTTTCTTTTTGAAGATGTTACCAATGCCCTCCTCCACTTTATCGAGCCCCCGGTTTATACCCCCATCAATGCGCCCGTTGACGCGCCCTTCTACTCCACGTTCAACGGTTTGTTTGGGGTCGTTGACACGGACCTGCGCCCGCGCTACCGACAGGCTAAACGTACACAAAAGGGAGAGCCCGACTATTCCGATCTGGTTCATAATGCGCTGATTTATGCGTTACTGAGGCTGCACAAATATGAATGCTCCAAAAAGTAAGTAGACTCACCAGTTAACCATATTGCGGTTTGAGTGTGCACTATGTCAGTTTGAGTAAACAGATACGCCGGGAGGTCCCTTGCAACGGCTGTACACTCAAACAGCCCAACGGTTTACCCAAACCCAATGCCGATGGGGTAAACCGTCGGCTGGGAACCCATTTTTTGTAGTATTGTGCATAAAGGCATCGATATTGTGGTTATGCTACGTTGGCTACTCCTTCTTCTTTTACTGCTACCCAGATCAGCCGTGGCCCATCCGCTTCTACCCAAATCGGATACCTTGTTGCTGAGTGAACTGGTACAGGGACACACGTACCTCCATCACCAGGCCCGCTTAAGCATCACCAATCGGCGGGCCACCTGGGCATCCGTCTACCGTCAAGCCACGTACACCCAGATACGAACTGACATCCAAACCTCAGCCCAACAGGCTTACTGGCTGCAGCAATGGCTCAGAAACGATTCGGATACCGCTCGCACGTCCTATATCTACACAGGCATTAATCAGACGGTTACCCTCTACCTGCTTCAACCCGACGGTCATTTGATCGATTCTCTGCAGTGCGGTTCAATGGTGCCTCGCGCTCGGTGGGCGTACCTCAGCGACGATCAGTTCATCCCGGTGCGTACGCAGGCGGGGCAGACGGTCCTTATGCTCATTCGGGTTGCCAACCGACCCGGCTTGTTACCGGCTATTACGCACTCCGACAGTCCGCGGCCGTCGGTAAAGCTGCGGTTCGAGACCGAGCTGTTTCATGCACAACGACTGATGCAGCAATATGGGCGCAACCTGCCCGAACTCCAGTACCGATCGTGGGTGCAGGGAGGACTACTGTTTTTTCTTTTGTTTGTGGTGCTGATATACGCCCAATACCGGCAAGCGCTGTACGGGTATTATGCGCTGTATGTGTTGGCAGGCTGTGTGTATTCGTTGCTGAAAACCCGTACCTATACCCCCGTGGGGCAGTTGCTGGCCAACTTTCCGTTGTTTCGGTTTCACGCTCTCGAACTGATCCTGTGGGCCGGCTGGGGAGCTTATACCCTATTTCTGGTCGAACTATTGAACTTACGAATCAGCCACCCCAGCACCGCCCGGCGGCTAGTCAACTGGGGGCGCTTTGCCGTAGGGTACAGCCTGTTATCCGGGACGGTACTGATGCTTACCAACGATGGCGGTCTGTACTTACTCAACTATTGGGCTTGCCGGTTCGTATTCGTAACCATCCATGTGGTTGTGCTGGTCTGGCTATTGCGGTACGTACCCTCCGTGTTAACCCGCTATGTGGTGCTGGGCAATGCAATACTTACGGGCATTGGTATTCTGGCATCGCTCCGGGCGAGTGAACTGATCTTGAAAAATACCTCATTGCCGGGCTTCGTGGATAATCTGCTCATGCTACCCCTGGGCGTGCTGCTCGAAATCATTGTGTTTGCGCTCGCGCTGGCGCATCGCATTCGGTTGGTCGACCGGGAGCGGCAGGCGAGTCAGCAGGCATATGTCGAGGAGATTGAGCAACGAACCGCTTACGAAAAACGATTGGCTGAAGTAGAAATGTTGGCGCTCCGGAGCCAGATGAACCCCCATTTCTTGTTCAACAGCCTCAACACGATCGAGTATTTTGTGCTGAAAGGCGACGAGATCAATGCCACCCGGTATCTGTCAAGTTTCTCGCGGCTATTGCGACTTATTCTGAATCATTCCAACGAAGAAACCGTCCGGCTTTCGGAAGACCTCACCGGCCTGAATTTATACCTGGAGCTGGAAAGTAGCCGCTTTGATGAAAACTTCCGGTACACCCTTGAGGTGGATGCCGCAATCGACCCCGAGGATGTTGTTATTCCGCCCCTTTTGCTACAGCCCTTCGTCGAAAACGCCATCTGGCATGGCCTTCAACACAGCCACCGGCCCGATAAGCGGCTTTGGGTACGGGTACTACTCGACGCGGACGAGCGAATACAATTTGAAATTGAAGACAACGGCATTGGGCGGGCCGAAGCGGGCCTGCTCCAGGGCCGTTCCTCCACCCGACGTACCTCGCTTGGCATGAGCATCACCCAACAGCGCATTGACCTGTTCAATCGTAATTATCCAAGTCAGCTCAACGTTCAACTGATCGATTTACTGGCCGATGGGCAGTCCGGCACACTTGTCCGTATCACGTTACAACCCCGCTCGACCGTATCGCATCCATCTACTTTATACCGACATACCCCATGAAAGCCATTTTAATTGACGATGAGAAACGGGCTACAGAACTGCTCGAAATGAAACTCAGCAAATTGAACATGGATGTGCAGGTGGTTGCCCGGTTCAATCAACCCGAAGCTGCCCTTGAATATATTCGGCATACTGCTTTCGATGTTCTTTTTCTGGACATTGAGATGCCTCGCATGAATGGTTTCGATCTGCTTGAACAGGTTGGGCAATTTCACTTCGATGTCATTTTTACCACAGCATACGATCAGTACGCAATTCGGGCATTTCGGTTTAGTGCCCTCAACTATCTTCTCAAGCCCATTCAGGAAACCGAGCTTCGTGAAGCCATTACCCAGTGGCAACAACGGAAATTAAGAATGTTACAACCGAGCCAATACGCTCTTTTTCAAGAATATATACAAAACAACTCTTCCACGACCCGTACACGAATTGCACTGCCCACGCATGATGGGCATGAGATTGTAGAGGTAGCCGACATTGTTCGGTGCGCGGCCGATGCGAGCTACACCCATTTTTATATGCAAAACGGGGCTACCTGGCTTATTTGCCGAACACTCAAGGAAGTGAGTTTGGCACTCGAGCCCAGCGGGTTCGTCCGGGTGCACCACTCCCACCTGGTTAATCCCGCCTTTGTCCGAAAAATTGTGCGTCAGGAAGGCGGCTACCTGCTTATGTCCGACGATGCCCAGGTGCCTGTGACCAAACAAAAACGCGACCTTCTGCTCGAACAACTTACCAGTATCGATCGTCTGTAATAACCCACCCAATATATGTTACCAGACATAGTATTTTGAGCGCAAAGGGCCCTGTACAGTGGCTAAATCGCCCCCATCTATCCCTCTATTCTGGCTTAAAGGTATACTTTTTGTTCTTTGTGTTTTGGATAAAAAAAGTTCTTTATACTTTTACGAAAGATAAATTTTTATCCTGACCAATATGCTGACCCATGAACACCTGATTCGCTTCTTACGGGCTAAACCAGCTATCAACCTCTCGCAGATTGAGAAAGAAGCCGGCATACCCGCCAAAACCCTCCATAAAGCTCTCACCAATCAGAAAGATGTTCCGGCCAAGCACCTTTCGGCGCTCGACGAAGTACTGCGACAGTACGGCTATACGGACAGTCTGTTTGACAAAGCCACCGTTATTTCAATTGTCAACCACAAGGGGGGAGTGGGTAAAACCACCACAACTATAAATGTAGGCAAAGCACTTAGTCTACTTGGCAACCGGGTTTTATTGGTTGATATGGATTCGCAGGGGAACCTGTCGCAGTGTTATGGGGTACACGAGCCCGACGAGCAGGTTATTGATGCGTTGCTGGGCCCCTCTCCCCTACCCTTAGTCGAAATTACGGAGAACTTATACCTCGCGCCTTCGGACATCCGCATGGCGTACAAAGAGTCAGAACTGGCCAACGCTATTGGCGCCGACCGGCGGTTGACCGTAAAGCTGGAAGAGGCCCGCTCGTATTTTGATTACATCCTGATCGACTGCCCGCCCAGCCTGGGTATCTGCACAACGTGCTCCCTGGTGGCCTCCAATTACTGCGTGGTGCCGATTCAGCCAGAGGCTTCGGCGTATCATGGCGTGGAGAGTTTATTTAACCGCATTGCCGAAGTCCGTACGTACATCAACCCCAACCTGACCGTTAAGGGCATTGTGTTTACGATGGTGTATAAAAACCAGAGTGTACACAAAAGCATGATGACACACATCCGGGACTCGTACCGTAACTTCAATATTTACGATACCGTGGTTGAAGTGTCAACAGTTATCAAGCAATCGCAGGTAGCAAAAGAGGACCTTTTCACGTACTCACCCAAGTCCACGTCCTGGCAGCAGTATAATCAACTGGCCACCGAAATCATGACCCTGTAAGATGGCAAAGAAAGATTTTATGAGCCTGATGAAGGAGAAAACGGTGGATGTACGCCCCTCCCTCCTATCGGCCGAAGAAAATATCAAAAGCCAGCTGGTTGTTCTCGACGAGTTGCGCAATCTGATTCCCCCGCTGACCGATGATGAACTGGCGCAGCTGGAACAGAATATTCTGAAACATGGAGTAAAAGACCCGCTCACCATCTGGGAAACAACCCAGGCTAAAGCCGGCTTAGGAACGAGTGAAAGTCCTGCTTTTGTACTGGTCGACGGGCACAATCGGCATCAGATCGTGCGAAAGCATGGGCGTGACTTTCGCATCAATCTGGTTCATTTTGATTCGCTGGTCGAGGTCAAAGATTACATGATCGACTATCAGTTGGGTCGGCGTAACCTTACGGCCGAGCAAGCCTCGTATCTGCGCGGCATGCGGTACAATCAGCAAAAGACACGCCGGGGGAGCAACCTGCGTGCCGATGCTCCGGCGGTCAACATTGCCGAAGTGCTGGCATCGGAGTACGGTGTCAGCAGCCGTACCATCCGGCGCGATGGCGAGTTTGCTTCGACCCTCGAACAGCTCGACCCCGACCTGAAACGGGATGTCCTGGCGGGCAAACTTTCAAAAACTGCGGCACAAAAGCTGGCCACTCAATCTGGCAAGGCTGAACAAACATCGGATGCTAATACACGTTCAACTGCGCCAACTACAGATAAATCGGCCAGGCGCATAGAGACACTTGAAGGGCAGATCAGAAAATTAACCGAGAAAAGCCTGGATACGCAAAGCTGTATCAAACTGATTCAGAAAGCCAACGAGTTGTTAGGATTGCTGGGAACGAAGTAGCTAGCGTCGAAAAAGAAAGCGCATGCTTTAGCCCTATGGCTGAAGCATGCGCTTTCTTTTTCGACGCTGGTGATATTGACGGTTGAACACAGTTATTCTCCGGTTTGGCGGTGGAAGCACAAATACCTACCATCTTGTGTATTAACCATTTAAGCGTTGCGCACGAGTATGAAGAAAGCTAAAAGACGTTTTACTAAACTAAGGAAACCGTTAGTTGGCTTCTTATCTTTTTTGGGTCCTGGTAGTCTACTGTAGTCGTTTTAGATAGCTGATACTTCTTATCCGTTATGCGATTAACGTTTTATTTACTTTCGTTGGTTTTCTATACAGCCCATCAAGGGGCCTCGTTCAACCAATCGCCGGTTCAGCAAGTAGCAGCTGGCCATATACCTATGGTCGTGGCCGATGACAGAGGTACATTTCATGCCGTGTTTGGCCGACATGATACCATCTTTTATGCCACCGCAAAAAGCGAACATTCATCGTTAAGTGAACCCGTCGTGGTGGGGGTGTTACCTGAACTGGTTGCTGGAGCCAAACGTGGGCCCCAGATAACCACAACGGATAAATCTATAGTTATCACTGCCGTCAACCGTACCGGAAACCTATTTGCCTTCTCACTCAAACGAAACACGAAGAATTGGTCGACAGCGTTTAAAATCAATGATGTAGCCGACGTAGCCAAAGAGGGTTTTCACGCTATTGCAGGCACTTCAGGTAACACCGTATATGCCACCTGGCTAGACCTTCGTACCGATAAGCGTAACAAACTGGTCGGGGCTACTTCTCACGATGGTGGACTTACCTGGTCAGAAAATAAGCTGATTTACCAGTCGCCAAGCGGTACTATCTGTGAGTGCTGCAAAGTATCCATCGCTGCGCGTCAGAAGCAGGTTTACATTCAGTTCCGTAACTGGCTCGATGGCTCTCGCGACCTCTATATAACTCAGTCGACGGATGCCGGCAAGACCTTCAGCCCACCTCAAAAACTTGGACAGGGCACATGGAAATTAAATGCCTGCCCCATGGATGGAGGAACCGTTGCGCTCGATAATTTCGGGCAGCCGGTCACCGTGTGGCGACGTGAGAACACACTCTACCTGTGTAAGCCACAGGAGCAGGAGGTAGCCGTTGGAACCGGGCGAAATGTTATCATGGCTACTGGCCTATCCCACCAGGTGATTGGGTGGGACGAGCAAAACACAATATGGGTTAAAGTGAATAATCAACTTCCAGTAAAAATCGGGACGGGACAGTTACCAAGTATAGCCGTTGCTAAAAATGTGGCCTTTTGTGTCTGGGAAACTAATGGGCAGATTAATGCCAGAAAAATAAGCTTATAGGTAAACATGCATAACTAAACTGATTAGCTTAAAGCGGCCGCCCGGCTGTACCACACCTAAGTCGGTGCATTTGGCGATTTTCTCAACACCAAAGGCTTTTTTATCGGGCCCGTACTCGCATGGGGCGTTACACTCAACGATCTGGTCGGCGGCTTGCTGCTGGTACTCGGGTACGCCCGTAAGTGGCTTAGTGCCGGATTCATTATCGTCCTGATTACGGGCAACCTGTTGGTGCACCTACCCAATGGTTGGCTTGTAGTAGGGCATCAACAGGGAGGGATCGAATACAATGTCTTGCTTATTGTTTGCTTTTTGCTGGTGGCTTCCGCTAAAGGTTAGTGTCTCTGACTGTGCTATGAGTACCTACAAAGACAGCGGAAATAATAGCTTTTCCTGATTCATCGTTTTTTTTCCTTAGGTTATCACCTTTAGGTTGATGGGCAGGGCGTGTCGCTACAGTTTTGTCAAAAAACACAAACGCACATGCAGCACACAACCCAACTTAAACAGGAAGTCCGCTGGCTCAAACGATACGTCCTGATATCGAGCCTTCTCTTCGCCCTTACCCTCTTCTCCGCTTACCGGCACATACAGGTTCAGCGCTTTGAGGTGATTGAAGCCGAGCGTATCAACATCGTTGAGAAAGACGGGACGGTGAAAATGATTCTGACTAACAAAGATCGGTTCCCCACCGGCGACGAACGGATCAACAACCGACCCACCAATAAAACACGGACCAAACGACCGGGGATGCTCTTTTTTAACGACGAGGGTATTGAAGCGGGCGGCTTTATCTTTGACGGAAAGAAAAACGCGGACGGGCATGCGGGCGGCATGTCGCTCACCTTTGACCGCTACGATGGCGATCAGGTCATGCAGATGCTCAGCACCGATCAGATGGTGAAAGGTAAACGCTACACCCAGCACGGGCTGGCCTTCAACGATTACCCTAATGATACGCTCACTCAGCGGGGCTTCAGCTACCATGTTGATCAGCTTATGGCCGAGAAAGACCCCGCCAAACGCAAGGCGATGGAAGCCAGTATGCGCCAGCAGGGCATGTTTAGCGTACCCCGTATCTATCTGGGTCGTACCGGCGATGCTAACAACGGCCTCTATCTGTTCGATAAAGCAGGAATGCCCCGCGCCATGCTTTACGTAGACAAACAAAATCAGGCTAAACTCGAATTCTTCGATGACAAAGGCAACGTCGTTGATTCATGGCCAAAACAAAAATAATCGGTTGACAATGCGCAAAGTTCAAGCCAACTGGAAAGGTCTACTGCTGTTAATGATCTTCAGCTATGTGATGGCGCTTAGCTATGCTGTGCAGGGCGGTTCGTGGGAGTCGTTCAGCTTCAAGGTTGATGCACCGTGGTGGATCTTTCTGCAGGGCTTGCTTATTATTCAATGCATTCGCTGGGCAAGGGGCTTCGTTGGCCCCTACCAGCCCGCCTATAACCGCATTGGTACCTACTATGCCAGATTATGGGCGGGCAGCCTATTGCTTTTTCTGTCCGTAAAAAAAAGCCTTTCTCTGGTAGTTGCGCTGGCATTTGGCAACATGGCTCGCAACTTCAATACATACACCCTGCTGTTTTCCACGCTCGACGATCTGCTTCTTTTTAGCCTGGTTGGAAACGCTTATTTACTATGGCGGTATGTGCAGGATAACCATGCGCTGCAGCAACGGGCGTTGGCAGCGGAAAAAATAGCTATTCAGCACCAGTACCAATCGCTCAAAAAACAGCTCGATCCGCATTTCCTGTTCAACAATCTGAACGTTCTCTCGCAGCTGATTGGTGAAGATAGCCACCGGGCCGACCGCTTTCTGCATAAATTATCGGACCTGTATCGGTACACGCTGCAACACCAAACCGGCGATCTGGTGCGGTTGGCCGACGAGTTGACGATTGCCCAGCACTACCTGTTTCTGATTAATGAACGGTTCGATAACGGCTACCAGCTAATACTCCCTCCCGTGCCCGGTCTCACCGACCGCTATGTTCCCTGTTTCTCGGTGCAGAATCTGGTAGAAAATGCCGTAAAACACAATGTAGGCACGCCCGAAACACCGCTGCTGATTACGATTTGCTGCACACCGGACTCCGTAACTGTCGAAAATCAACGTAGGCCCCGTAAGTCTGAAAGTGGGGGTATTGGCCTGCAAAACCTGCAAAAACAATACGCCATTCTTTCGAACCGCACAATCAAGATTGAGCAAACAGAGACCTATTTCCGAGTTATCTTGCCGCTTTTAACCGTTGCCGATGATGAACGTAGTGCTGATCGAAGATGAGAAACCGGCCCGTAAAAAATTGCTTCAGTTCATCCAGCAGTACCCCACTCCCATGGAGGTGTTGGCCGAACTCACCACCGTGGCCAACGTGACCACCTATCTCCAGACAGGCCCCACACCCGACCTGATTTTCTCAGATATTGAACTGCTCGATGGCAACGTGTTTGAAGCTTTCAGGGTTATTGCCCCGCCCTGCCCGGTTGTCTTCACTACAGCTTACCAAGAGTTCTGGCTCGATGCATTTGGGCACAGTGGCATTGGCTACCTCCTCAAACCGTTTGACTACGAACAGTTTGCAAAAGCCGTCGGGCAGTATGAGACGCTTCGACGGAATTTTGAGGACAAGCAACGTAGTCTATTACAGCGTCTGGAAACCTGGTTTGGTAAGAGTCCGTCCGTTAGCTACGCGACTCGATTCCCGGTCAAAAGGAGCGACGGCATTTATTTGCTCGAAACTGCGACAATTGTCTATGTTAAAGCCGATGGTCCAGTGCTCAAAGCCATTGACGAAGCAGGCCGAACGCACCTGATCACCGACGACTCGCTAAGTAACTTTCAAACCAAGCTGGACCCGGCCGAGTTTTTCCGCATTAACCGGAGCGAGATTGTCCAGAAGCGATTCATCAGAAAGATTGACTACTACACCAAAAATACCCTCGCGTTGTATTTCACTCACTCTCCCGACTGCCTTATCACCAGCCAAAGCCAAACTGCCAATTTCAAAAAATGGCTACTGACGTAGCATCCTCGCATTAGGTGAAGCGTACCAGTACAATTACATTTGTGAGATCACGAGCATTAACCCAACCCTCCAACACAAAACAATATTTCGCCTAATCAACAAAAACTAACAAATATCCTTCAAAAACATTTGCAGTATAAATACTTACCTAATTTTATATAAGTATCATAAAATCAGCTAAACGTTTCAAATACATCCCGCCAAGCGCACATTCCTCTTTTGGTGTGTAGATGAAATCCTTGAGACCTCTACTCTATCACACCTGAAAACTATGCCCAGACTCCCATCACTTTTGAGACAGGATACACGTTAATCATCGATACTCCAGCAGGGTGGTCGCCGTGCAAGCTTTGTCAGCTTTAAAACGAATCCAACGGGCTTCAAACTCAGCCGGAAACTGGTGAGTAACCCTTTTTCCCGGTTCGACCGTAATGGTTTTATAGGCCATCCACTGTCCAGTACCTACAGGGTCAGCTTCGATAGTGAACCTGATCGGGGTGGTTGCTTTGTGCGATATGTTGAGCGTTCGTTTGTCGTAATAACCGATCAGATAAGGGTCTGAGGGCATATTAGCTTCTGTAAGCGTGTTGTACCAGGGTCCACCCCGGCCTGTAGGCTTACCCAGTTTCCACAGATCGTCGATGGCACCCGCCCAAACCGCGGCCTTTCCATCGTCGGAGAGGATAATGTGCTCCTTGCCCGCTGCCGAAACCAAATCAATACCCGTCATCACAAGCAGCCCTCGATACGATGCATAGTCATTAATTCGTAGCCCGTGCGAAGCAACAGGCTTGACCTTGGCGTAACCATCCGCATTTTCGGCCGGAAGTTCATAGAACGTCCCATGACAATTAAACAGATCCCGCTCTGTAGCTACTTCCCGGCAAATGCGTAGTTGACCTTCATGGGTCAGGGATGTGAATCGGTCGTCACCCAACGGAAAACGCCAGCGCCGACCTTTCTCGTCGACAATCAAAACCGATGCAGCTTCAACGGATACGACCTCTTTGGGGATTGCAAATTTAGACTGGATGAAAGCCTGTGTCGTATCGTCCTGCTTTCTTTTCAGGTTCATACTACCATCCAGCTCGTAGTAACCGATTGTTCTCAGCTGACCACCCGCACTTTCCTGGGCCAGCAGGCCGAGGGCCCGCCGGTTGTTGCCCAATCCATACAGAAGTCCACCGGTTGTTGCAGACGCCCTTACCGGGCTCAATCCTGAAAACATGGGGTGGGCATTCAGAGACCGATTATCTTGGGTGGCGTAGGTAAACTGTATTGTCAGCCGGGCCGCTTTGTCAGCCCGAACCCGAATCCACTCCCCCGGTGCATTGGCCGCAAACCCCAGTCGACTAACCTGCCCTCCAGCCAGCGAAGTGGTTTGGAGACGAGTCCAATTGCCTGTACCCTTTGGATCAATCTCAAATGTGAGGGTTATGGCTTGTTCACTATGGTTTTGCACCCAGGCTGAACGTTTTTTCCAACCTGCAAACAGAAACGGTTCAGAGGGTGTGTTGGCCGCAACGGCCTCATTCAACCAAACAGCGCCTTCTGCCGTGCTGGGCCCGAGTTGATCCGGCAAAGTCAGGGGCGTAAACCACAGATTTGAGTTCGACTGCCCCGGCCCTTCAATACCTCCCTTTTCTTTACGCCTGTTCAGAAACTCCTTCTGGGCCGAATCATCGCATCCGAAAACCAGTTGGTCGTTCCAACGGGTGAAATCACCTATGACTTTAAGGTAGGCCGATCGGGGTCGAATCCCCCGCGTATTTGACACCGAAAAGCCGCCCGGAAACCGCCAGAACAGCCCATGCATCGTCATTAGGAAATCAGGCTTTCCGGCCTCACTAATGTCCCGGATGCGGGGCCATTCGGTATTCCAGCCGTGGGCTCCGTCGTAGGCATGGCTCCCTTTTGGAAGCCGGAAAAACGACCATTTACCATTCCCCCGAACCCCCAGTAGTACCGATTTGTGGTCCCATCCAGTAGCCCAGATTGGATCTGTTTCGGGATTGGCATTTCCGTAAATGCCGCCCGGTCCTGTCACCTCCACAAACTGGTTTCGGCGGACTACTGTCCAGTCTTTACCGTTCCATTCGGCCAGCACTCCGGCTTCGATATCAAACTGTTTGAGTGCCAATGGACCCGGTTCACCGTTATTAGAATAGACCATCACGCCCTGCCCCGAATAAACCCCTTTGCCGTGGGCTCCGGGCAGTAAGGCCCCCCGGTGGTGGTTGGCCACATCGTCGGCTTTGGGCTGCTTTACATTCCCATCGGGGTAAAGCAGCGTTGTTTTCAGGCTTTGGGTATTCACGCGATAGAAACCCTCCTCCATAGTCGCCAGCAACAAATGGTGCCCGGGATCGGTCAAATCCCGCGCCAGCCCGGTATAGCGACCGGGCGCTTCGCTATAGGGAATGACGCGAACATGCCGATTGGCATCAATCGCGTAGGGTCCGATAAATAACTGATTACTCTCCCGATGAATCATCCTGTTGGCGGGCGTCCCCCCTGTGCTTTCCGGCCGAATGGTCAGGTTTAGATCAGGGGTGATTTCATAGAGTTTATCTGAGGAACCAAAGGGTAAATGGGGGCCATAGGTAATTACCCAGAGCCGATTAGCCCATGGTACTACCGCCCCAGTTCCGCATTCGCCCTCATTATTATAGTATGCCAGATGCGGGAAGATACCGCTAAATTGAGGACGCCCGGTCAAAGGTTGGGCCTTAGCCAAACCCACAGCCCAAAGTATAAATAGCGCTATTTGCAAGCCAGATACATTCATATACAGTAAGTTTTTGCAATCCAATCGACTCAATCAATAGCCAGTTGATCTTTGTTTCAACTTCCGTCGCTATTCCGGCGATTCCACACTCATTTACTCAAAAGCGACTTGGCTTAATACGTTACTGAAAGAGGTCATGTAGGAATATTTTTCCATTACCTTCAGACAGACGATAGAAGAGCACGTATGCAACCCTAGTCTGTATTCATACTAATTCACTTATTGGTTTGGTGTTTTTGGATCGATAGGACAGTCTGTCCTATCGATCCAAAACAAAAAATAGTGAGGCAATCCATCCGTTAAAAAATCCGATAGGACAAGCTGTCCTATCGAGAACCGATTGCATACAGACGACTTTTCAATTCCCTTAAAGTTATCTCATCATGTGGCTTTTTATGCGCCACATTTCAAGCTTTGTATAGGGTTACTCTACCAAAGCTTACTCCAGAAAAGCCACAATACTATCATGTATATCAGGTGTAGTTTCAGAATAATTGCTCTTGATTAAAAACCCCAAAAAGTATTTAATAAATACCTTTTGGGGTTAATACGAGTACTTTATGGCATATCTCCTCGATTGACCATCCCAATCGACTTACAATTAGAGTCTGTTGTTTTGCGCAGGCATTCGCTAAATTCCGGCTCAAAAACGCGTGAAGGGGCTCTCTATTCAGGACAGTGATTCATTGAGCATTCACTCTCTCGTGGGCACACAGACCACTAGACTTTATTTCACAAAGTACGGATTGTTCTTATCATCAAATTCAATTCGGGTATTGTAATCCCGCTCGGCAATACGTTGCAAAGTCATACGTCGGTTGTAAGCCGTGAAATTGTTGACCCAATAACTACCGATTTCATACTTCGCAACTTCGGTAGGCTCACCATCCGTACTAAAGAATACCTCGTTGCCTTCGTGCGTTTCCCAAAGTTGCTTTAATAGCGGATTCCGTTGTTCGTCAGAGATTTGTTCGTAAACCTGCAAAAAGTACTGGTACTCCCGACTCTCGAAGTAAGTCAGAATTTCCTGCATCCGTTCTTTATCCTGCTGCTGCTGCTTTTTACTATTTAGTTGCTCCAGTTCACGCTGCCGTTTCTCTTCCTTACGGCTTTCGTAACCGGCATAGCGCCCAAATACTTCGGGCGTAAAAAATGCCACACTCCGCACACGAGCTTTCGTGTCGATCACCCCATGAAACGTATCAATCACCGCTTGTTTCCCATAAGCAGCCACGTACCCGTCAATCAGCAACTTACTGGCAATAGCATCGGGCCGGTCGTCTATGGTTATTTTCTTGAACAACTCAAAAAGCTGCGTAAACTCGGCTGACGTCAACTCAATCCCGGTACGGTCAGACTTGGCTGATTTATCCTCAACTACTTCGTATTCGGTATCAATCTCCAGTTCCTGAATAAGCGGTGCACCCGGCAACGCAGGCGCCTTACCTTTCCCTTTTACCTTCGACTTGATAAAGAAGATCAACCCGGTAACTCGTGGCTTAGCCCCATCCAGATTTTGCCCGGTTTTCTGATAGGAAAGTTGAATATCAGTCTTATTGTTGATCTCGTCGAGTGCCGGCATGAGCACGTACTTTTCAAGAGCCGCAAATCGCTGATACCCCGAAGTATTATAGCCAAAGTTTTCTTTGAAACGGATTAGGGTTGTTTCGTACCGACCGTAATTGGACCAGGCTTTGAAAAATGGGTACAGTTTAAGTGCCTGCGCATTCTGCAACTTATGCACATTACGCTTAAAGAAACCAAAGTTCCCTTTCTCTTTAACGTCCAGAATAACCTTTACCAATTTCTCATGCACCTGCACCTGAATCGTGCTGCTATTACGGTCATGCGTCGAGAAGGCAACAATAGGGCTTCGATGTTCTCCCTTTTCATCACGCCATTTCAGAATAGTTGTTTGCAGGGTCTCAATGGACGTGATCAGATGCTGATAATTGCGCGTTTTCTCCGCCCCTATTTCCTTAAGAAAATCCTTGATGACAATGTCAATCGTAATGTTTTGATTATTGGCTACCCCGAGCAAATGTTCCGGCTTGAGCTGCGATACAATCTCATAAAACACTTTAGGCGTATAAATTTCAGTGATTGTCTTTTGCTCTGACTTTGAGATGTTCCGAACGAATTTGGGGCTCGCCAACGGATTATTCATAATGATATAATCCGGGTTTTGCTGAAGAGCCTCTATCTCTTTACGGTTGTCGGGGGTCTCGCTCATATCTAAAACAGCTATGGACACACAGGTGCGACGCAAATATTAATGTAAGAATAGTGAAATTTCTTACATTATGTTCTGTTTTGTTAGGTAAAGTGCAAAAAAGCTCCTAAAAATTCTTATTTAAAGTAATTGAGTGTAACTAGATCAAAAATGACAGTTGTACCAGTGGACTTACATTGCCACTTATAGTATCTATAAAACACCATTAAGTTATTTATTTCATACTAATAATTAGCAGATCTATACTTTATTAAGTCAGTTTTACATCTTAAATCCGATCATGTCTACTACCTCCTTCCCTTTATACTATTATTCAGACCTTATTCCCCATTTACCAATGGACTTACATTGTGTCCCAATGGACTTACATTCTCGTACCAATGGACTTACATTCTCGTACCAATAGACTTACATTACGTCCCAATGGACTTACATTCTCGTACCAATAGACTTACATTCTCGTACCAATAGACTTACATAATACGCTTGTAAAAATCTGATTATCAGTAAGTTGCCAGGGGGCTAAAAAGCTTTATTAAAAAGCTTATCTACAAACGTTTCTAAAAAACTTAATAAAAAACACACACTAAAAATGGATCGTGTGTGTGTGATTGATGTTTAAAAAAAAGAGGAAAAGCTTTTCCTCTTTTCCTTTCCCCCCGTTGCGCGGCCCCCCCAATGGTTTTTCTCCTTTTCCATTAGCATCACTTTGGGGATGAAACATGGAATAGGATGGGTTACCCAAAGCGGTCTTCAAATGATAGGCGGGAAATCAGCATCGATAATAATGGGAGTAGCTGAGGGCGTTGTACCTAAACCCGTGTCGGCAACAGAAGGAGCTGTGGTATCGGAAAGTCGGCGCATGTAGGTCATCTGACAAAGTGCAAAGACTTTTTCGGGCGGGAGATTGTACGTTGTTGCGAATCTATTGATGTTCTCGATAGTGAGGCCGTACATGTGCTCCCGCTTCAGTTTAAACCAATGCGAGCGACTCACTCCGAAGGCCTCCATCGCTTTCACCTGTTTAATACCCATAGCGTCGATAAATTCGAGGATATCCTGATACAAAGGCGGTGCAGGAAAACCAGGTTTTGTACTGAATTGAGTTCGCATAGCAGGTATATGAAGTAACTTTTAGAATTGTAATCGGCCGAGTTAGTTGCGGTTCCGATGCCGGTATCCAAAGTATGCTGTATCTGTAAAATAAGTAAAAATGGGCTTGTAATGAAAGTTTAGCCAGTATTATACCCCTTTGGATTGGCCCAAACACGATATAAGGAAAAGTGTAGTTAAGCTAAATACACCTGTTAAAACTAGCCCGTTTCTTCCATGTCAAATTTAAATGCAAGTAGTGTAGGCGTATTTACAGGGTTCATAACTTCCGATAGGACAGGCTGTCCTATCGGAAGGGGGTAGGCCAAAAACAACCGACTTACCCCCGTGATTCATGCGATCGGGTAGGAGGGAGGTATATCACGTTACCCACTTTATCGGGTAACGCCAAACCTCGGTAGCTACGGTAAGCCACTTGATTTTTTTTATCTGGTCATGGAATTGTCAAAACGATTTTTAACTTTGCAGCACAAAGTACTTTTATTTGCGCTTTATCACTATCTCCTGTGAATCAGCAGCTGTATGATCGGAGATCTGAATCTGTCAAGAAAGAAAGTAAGTGCCCCATAAACCTGAACTAACTGTAGTACAAAACTTTTACCCATTCTGCCATGCGCGACGAAATCATTTTGAATCAGAACAACCCGCGGCAATTAGAAAAACTATACCGCGACAATCGACCCTCGTTTAAAGCCGCGTTTAACGAACTGTATCCGCAGCTTGCCAGCAATCCGTTGGCCGAAGGTTGGTACCAACGCCTGAACTTTGAAGGGCCGAATGCGGTATGGGGCACACCCAACGAGCGCCTATTTGTGATTGTAGCTTCTTTACTAGCCGGTCTGATTGCCAAGTTTCCGCAATTGTTTTCGATTGACGAGGAGTTCTTTTACAGTCGTAACATTGGGTTCATTGTGTTTCCGGCCCTAACAGCCTATTTCGCCTGGAAAAATAAAGTCTCTGCGAAGGCGATAGCCATTGTGGCGGGTGTTTTCCTGCTCTCCCTGATGTACATCAACTACCTGCCCCAAAATAAGTCTAGTGATACGCTTATTTTGGCCTGTATTCACCTGCCGTTCTGGCTGTGGTCAGTACTTGGGTTTACGTTTGGAGGGGGGCGGCTAAAGGATTGGAAGAGCCGACTCGGATTTTTACACTACAACGGAAATCTGGCTGTTATGACAGCCCTGCTGGTGATATCGGGCGTATTGGTGACAGCCATCACGATTAATCTGTTCAGGCTAATTGGTATAAACATTGAAGACGTGTACTTCGGTTACGTAGTGGTATTTGGTGCATCGGCACTGCCTCTGGTGGCTACCTTTTTTACCCAAACGCAGCCCACCATTGTCAATAAGGTATCGCCCCTGATTGCGAATCTGTTTAGCCCGGTTGTGTTGGTCATGCTGGTGGTTTATCTGGTCGCTACACTGTTTTCGGGGAAGGATCCATACCACGACCGCGAGTTCCTGTTGCTGTTCAATGCTTTGCTGGTAGGGGTAATGGCGCTCATTTTCTTTTCGGTGACAGGTAGCCATACCGGTACTAAAAATGCCACACAAGTTCTTATTCTTTTCCTGCTCTCTGCCGTTACCATTTTGGTGAATGGAGTGGTTCTATCGGCCGTGCTGTTTCGGATCTCCGAGTGGGGGATTACACCAAACCGGGCAGCCGTGTTGGGTGCCAACCTGCTGATGCTTACCCATCTGATTATTGTGGCTTTCCGTTTGTTTGGTGCGCTCACCCGTAGGGCTGACCTCTCGCTAGTAAGCCGGTCAATCGCTCTGTTCCTGCCAGTTTACAGCATTTGGAGTGCCGTGGTTGTGTTTTTATTTCCGGTACTGTTTGGGTTCAAATAGGGGCGTGGGCAATTTGCCCTGGGTTCAGGCCCGGGGTTACTGTATAGCACAGAATAGACAGGCATCTTCTCTGGGTGTCGATGAATTCGAAAGCCTCACAGGCTTTGGCATCGATAACCAGGGGAGATGCCTGTTGCGGTTTTAGAGGGATATTTCAGGACTGGGAAGATGGGCAAATGTAAGTGAATTGGTACGCCAATTTGCGGGGTGCGGTGTCAACTGTAATACTGATGCGATGAATAACACGGTGGGGTTTTCTGAATCCTGATCGCATACAATCACCTGTAGCCCTGGTAACGTTTATACCGATTGGTTCGCGTTTCAACACGGGCTCGACACTAAAATCAGTGCATGTAGCCCGGACACCTCCAGGCCACATTTTTATTCAAAACAAGCCTGCTTGCAGCTCTTTAAGGCTTTTTTCTTGAAAATGTAACATACGTGTTAATCAATGTAACGAGAGTGTTAGCATTCTGGTGGTTCAGAATCGTACTTGCGGGTGCCAACCAGCCTACTCTCAACAGCTGTCAAACGGTTACTACTTGTTTGGGATCGGACAGGGACTGTACGGACTTTGGCTACCTCAAATTCTAAACCACATGACTATGAATCTTATCATTCAACACCTGGAAACGCCGGTAAATTGTGGCCTGTAGTCTGGCGTGGGCAATTTTTCATCAGCGACATTTTTTTACCAGTGAACTCGGCGAGTATGGTTCAATACGATGCGAATCAATACGCTGAAAAGTTCATGACAAATTCTTAGTTCATTGTCCAACCTCTTTAATCTTGTTTATGGAGCTTTTCTACTTTTCTCTGCCGGGTATCTACTTATTAGGTAGTAAGCCTCTTTATTTCATTTCTGTGCTCCGATGGCTTGGGCTGTTGTATCAGCGGCTAAGTCTGCGTACACCGTTTCTTAAAGTAACAACGCTTAATGTAGATGACGCACCTGACCGGTATGGTTGCCCATTTTGCCAGATGGTTTTAGGGGGGGGATTTAATCTACTTATCTTGCTATTGACGTCGTATGCGGGATTAGCCCAGGTGCCAACCATCAGTTCGTTTTTGCCAACGAGTGGCCCAATCAATTCTACACTTACGATTAATGGAAATAATTTCAACGGTACGACGAGCGTACGGTTTGGCGAGATTTCGGCCCCATTCACGATAAACTCGAACACACAGTTGACTGTGACAGTACCCCGAGTGGCCTCTACGCAGCTCATTAACGTAACAAACGCAAGTGGTAACGTCCTGACGCCCTCGTCTTTTACGGTGACACGAGCCAGTTCCACCCTGTCGTATGATTTGATTACCAACAACTTCGCCAATATTAATGTAGGTACTGATGCTGCCCCAACTGTAGTTGATTTCGACCGGGATGGTCTTCTGGATTTACTGATCGGGCGTGGTGATGGTACTGTGAGTCGGTATGAACAGACTGCGGTTAATGCAACTACCTTCACGAATCTGGGTAGTTTGAGTGACGGCAATGGCACTATCGATATGGGCGTTCGCGTGACTGTGAGCGTTGTAGATGCAGATGGCGATGGGAGGTTTAGTGTGCTCCTGGGACGGTCTGATGGCCTGGTTCATGAATATGAGCAGACTGCCGTAAACGCATCACAGCTTACGTTGGTAACAACGTCCTTTGGGGGAGTGGGAACCACCAGTTATGCCGTGGTTGGTATGACAGATTTCAGTGGTGAAGGCAGACTGGAGTTCCTGACGGGTAAAGGCGATGGGATTGTGGGCTACTTTAACCAGGATGCCGTCAACAGTCCCGATTTTTCTCGCGTAAACTCAGACTACCTTGTCCTAACCAATAACACCGCCCCTTTTTGCGTTGATCTGGATGGCAATGGGCGAATTGATGTATTAATAGGGGTAGGGAACGGTACAATCTACCGGTTCGAACAAAGCGCAGTTAATTCAACCAATGTTAACCAGATTACCAACAATTTCAATAGTATTAGCGCAGGTAGCAATGCCAAACCCTGCGTAACCGATATTGATGGTGATGGACTGCTTGATTTGCTCGTAGGCCGAGCAGATGGCACCATTGACCGATATGAGCAGGATACCCCCAACTTGTCGCCAACAATCGCGGGATTTTCACCTGTGACAACCCCTGTCTGCGCGGAGCAAATCACTACCTTTACCGCCACGGTGGGCAACGTGAGCCCGCCTTATGCATTCACGCTCACCAACGGCGCGGCTACCGTCACCGGCAACGCCAACACCACTGCCTTCAGCCAATCCTGGACGGCAGGGGGGAGCGGTACACAAACGTTCTCGCTCATTGTGAGCGGGAACGGTACGACGGTCGCTACTACTACCCTGACCGTTAATCCCCTGCCTTTAGCCTCGATTCAGGTACCGGCCAGCACTACCCTGACCTGCACCACCCCCACCATCACCCTCACTGCCTCAGGCGGGGGCACCTACCGCTGGGACAATAACACCACCAGCGCAACTCGCACCGTCAACGCTGCCGGGACATTCTCGGTGACGGTCACCTCGGCCAACGGGTGTACGGCGGTGGATACGCAAGTCATCACCAGCAATACTACACCACCTACGGCTAATATCTCAGCCTCGGCTACCGAGATTAGCTGTACCGTGCCCACCATCACCCTCACTGCCTCGGGCGGAGGCACCTACCGCTGGGACAATAACACCACCAGCGCGACCCGCACCGTCAACGCAGCCAGCACCTATTCGGTCACGGTTACGAGTGCCAATGGTTGTACAGCGGTGGATACCCAGGTAATCACCAGCAATACCACACCACCCACGGCTAACATCTCAGCCTCGGCTACCGAGATTAGCTGTACCGTGCCCACGATCACCCTTACTGCCTCAGGCGGAGGCACCTACCGCTGGGACAATAACACCACCAGCGCAACTCGCACCGTCAACGCTGCCGGGACATTCTCGGTGACGGTCACCTCGGCCAACGGGTGTACGGCGGTGGATACGCAAGTCATCACCAGCAATACTACACCACCTACGGCTAATATCTCAGCCTCGGCTACCGAGATTAGCTGTACCGTGCCCACCATCACCCTCACTGCCTCGGGCGGAGGCACCTACCGCTGGGACAATAACACCACCAGCGCGACCCGCACCGTCAACGCAGCCAGCACNTATTCGGTCACGGTTACGAGTGCCAATGGTTGTACAGCGGTGGATACCCAGGTAATCACCAGCAATACCACACCACCCACGGCTAACATCTCAGCCTCGGCTACCGAGATTAGCTGTACCGTGCCCACGATCACCCTTACTGCCTCAGGCGGAGGCACCTACCGCTGGGACAATAACACCACCAGCGCGACCCGCACCGTCAACGCAGCCAGCACTTATTCGGTCACCGTCACCTCGGCCAACGGCTGTACAGCCGTGGATACCCAGGTGATTACCCAAAACACCACACCGCCCACCGCTAATATCTCAGCGCCCGCGACTGAAATCACCTGCACAGTACCAAGCATCATTTTAACCGTAACCGGTGGAGGCACCTACCGCTGGGACAACAACACGACCAGTGCAACTCGCACCGTCAATATGGCCGGGACGTTCTCGGTGACCGTCACCGGCGCTAACGGCTGCACGGCAACCGCAAACGCCACCATCACCAGTACCACCGCCACGCTCACCCTTACGAATCCGGTTACGACGACAGCCCTCATCAACGTGCCGTTCAGCCAGAACTTTATCGCGGCAGGCGGACAGGGCGGCTACAGTTTCAGTCTGGCAAGTGGCACCCTGCCCAACGGCCTCGCCCTGACCACTTCGGGAAATTTGACCGGAACACCCACCCAGGCCGGTTCGTTCTCGATTACCGCCCGGGCCCAGGATGCCAACGGCTGTGTCGGCACTGGTCCCGCATACACGTTTCAGGTCAGCACCACGGCAACCGTTACCACGGCGGCTCCGGCAATCATTACCGGCACGAGCGCATCACTGGGCGGCACCGTTTCTGCCGATGGGGGGGCTACCATCACCGAGTCGGGGGTCGTTTACGTGGTCGGAACCGGCGTACCGACCACGAGTAACACCAAAGTGATGATGGCGGCCGGGGTGGGCTCTTATGCTCAGCTGGTCACCGGCCTGACACCCGCCACCACCTATTCTGTCCGTGCCTATGCCATAAACATTGCCGGCACGAGCTACGGGAATCTCCAAACCTTTACCACCTCGGCCGCCCCACAGGCTCCCGTTGTGCTGACACCCGCCAATGGTAGCGTAACCAATCAGAACCGGCCCACCTACACCGGTACAGCCTCGCCGGGCGATGTTGTCACTGTCCGGGTGGATGACATTATTATCGGGCAAGCTACCGCCAATGCAAGCGGCAACTGGTCAATCGCGTCCTCGTCGCCCTTAGCCGATGGACCTCATACCGTCTACGCCAGTGTTTTTCGTGATGGGATCCTGAGTGCCAATAGTAACACCAATTCGTTTACCGTCGACACGACCCCGCCCCCGGCACCGGTCGTAACAACACCTGCTAACGGCGCCATCCTGAGCGACACGACACCCACCTACACGGGTACGGCCGAAGCCCAGAGCACCGTTACGGTTCGGGTCGATGGTTCACCTATCGGCACCACCACGGCCGATGCCAGCGGTACCTGGACCTTCACGCCCACGACCCCGCTCGCACCCGGTTCCCATACCGTAAGGGTCCGTGCGACAGATTTAGCCGGAAACGAAAGCGTAGACAGCAACACGAATACCTTTACGGTTGATACGGCTGCACCAACCGTCACTATAACAAGCTCATCGACCAGCCCAACCAATTCGAGCGCCCTCTCTGTGACCTTCACCTTTTCGGAGTCGGTCAACGGGTTTGACGTGGGGGACGTAACGGTTGGAAACGGGGGGCTGATTGGGTTCAGTGGTTCGGGCAGCCGCTACACGGCCACGCTGGTGCCCGCGTCGCCCGGCCTCGTATCGGTCAGTGTAGCGGCCAGCGTGGCGCAGGATGCGGCTAATAACGGCAACGTGGCCTCGAACCGGTTTACAATCGACTACTTGCCTCTGCCAACCATTGTTGGGTTTAGCGCCAGTCCAGCTATAGTTTGTACCAATGCGCTGACTACCTTCACCGCTACCATTGGGAATATAACGGGTAATTACTCCTACACACTAACCAACGGTAGCAGCACGACTTCGGGTAGCTCATCAAACCTGACGTTTAGCCAATCCTGGCTGACATCGGGCTCCGGTGTGCAAGCCTTTACCCTGACGGTTGAGGGCAATGGCAGACACAATGCCACCACATCAGTAACGGTGAATGCGCTGCCGGTTGTGACACTCAGTAGCAGTGGCACGCTTACCTGCGCCCAAACCTCGGTTGTGCTTACCGCAACGGGGGGAAGCAACTACGCGTTCAGTGGGCAGGGTCTGAACCAGTCTGGTAGCGGGAACATGGCTACCGTTTCGGCAGCAGGCACCTATTCTGTACTGGTGACCGATGCCAACGGTTGCACAGCTTCGGCCACCACCATCGTTGAGAGCGCCACCAATGCGGTCAATGCCACCCTCGTGGCTTCGGGCACCCTCACCTGTAGCAATCCGACTGTCACACTCACGGCAGCACCCGCAGGGGCCAATTACCAATTCAGTGGACCGGGTCTAAGTCAGACCGGGGCGGTCAATACGGCCACCGTGTCGGCAGCGGGCACCTATTCGGTGGTGATTACTGCGGCAGGTGGTTGCTCGGCACTGGCCACTGTCACTGTATCGGGGAACACCACGCCCCCCACGGCTGGCATTAGCCCGAGCACAACAACGCTCACCTGCACCAACCCCACCGCGACACTCACCGCGACCGGTGGAGGTACCTACCGCTGGGAGGACAATTCCACGAGTGCAACCCGCACGGTCAATGCAGCCGGCACCTACTCCGTGACCGTAACGGGGGCCAACGGCTGTACCGCCACGACGGGTGTGAACATCACCGGCGACACCACTCCACCCACCGTCTCACTAGCTGCTTCGGGCACGGTGAGCTGCGCCAACCCGACCGTCACCCTGACGGCATCACCCGCCGGACAAGGCACTTATCGATTTGGCGGACCCGGCCTCAACCAGACCGGACCCGCCAACACGGCCACCGTTTCGGCCGGGGGACTCTACTCGGTGACCCTCACGAGTGCGAATGGGTGCACAGCTTCAGCCACGACAACCGTCGAGAGTGCCACCAATGCGGTCAATGCCACCCTCGTGGCTTCGAGCACCATTACCTGCAACAACCCCACCGTGACCCTCACCGCGTCACCAGCGGGAGCCAGCTACGCCTTCAGCGGACCGGGCCTCAACCAGACCGGGGCGAGTAACACCGCCACCGTGTCGGCAGCGGGCACTTATTCGGTGATTGTCACAGCCGCTGGAGGATGTTCGGCATTGGCTACCGTCACTGTCCAGGCGAGTCAGGAACTGCCTAACCTGAGCATCACCGCTAACCCCGGCACAGCCGTCGTGCAGGGTCAAGCCGTCACCCTCACCGCCACCGGAGCCACGAGCTTCCGCTGGAGTACGGGCGCAACTGGGGCAAGCATCAATCCGCCCACATCAGCCACCGGTTCCACCGTTTATTCGGTTACCGGTACCGCGCCCAACGGCTGTTCGGCCACCGCCCAAATCACGCTTGTGGTGTCGGCCAGTGTTACACCGCCACCCGCTGGCGTCTGTGGTTCACAACCCGGCACCATCGGCGGACCGCTCACCCTTTTGGAGCCGATTTACAATTGCGCTACGGGCCAGATTCAGTTCCGCACGAGCGGGGGTAACGGCACACCCATTACCTACGCGGCCATCGGCATCACCGGCCCCACCACCTCCTGCTCGGCTATGGTCGATGCCCAGGTGGCCCAGGACATCCGCGATGGCAAACCCAATGTGGAACCCTTCACCTTGCTGGCCACGCAGGGTAACATCACGGTGATGTACCGCTGGAATGCGCTGGCTGTTTGTGCCGGCACGCCACCGCCCACCAACACCCCACCATCGGTCGTCAATGCCGTTGGGCCACAATCGGCCACGGTGGGCGTGGGCTACAGCCTCAACGTGGGCAACGTGTTCACCGATGCGCAAACGCCCGCGGCTCTGACCTTGTCCGCTCCGGGCCTGCCCGCCGGGCTGGCCCTGAATGGCAGCACGATCACGGGTACGCCATCAACCTCGGGGGTGAGCACGGTGACGCTGACGGCCTCCGATCCCGGTGGTTTGAGCAACAGCACGAGCTTCCAGCTCACCGTCAGCTCGGCGGGTAGCACCACGGTAGTACCCCCCGTGGGCGGGCCATTGGCCGCGACGGTGGTGAGCTACAACTGCCAAACCGGAGCGATTGTCTTCGGGGCAACGGGCGGCAACGGCTCGGCAGTCGAGTATCTGGCTATCGGCATCACCGGCTGGACGACCAACTCCAACCAGATGATCGAGGCCGGACTCAGAGCCGACCCCAAACCGGTGACGGTGCAGGTACGGCAAACCGGCGTAGCTGGGCAGTCGTTCGTGTTCGACTTCGGGGCCTTCTGCGCGGGCAACCCCCAACCGCCCACCAACACGGCCCCTAGCGTCGCTAACGCAGTCGGGCCACAATCGGCCACGGTGGGCGTGGGCTACAGCCTCAACGTGAGCAGTGTGTTCACCGATGCGCAAACACCCGCGGCCCTGACCTTGTCAGCCTCGGGCCTGCCCGCCGGACTGGCCCTGAACGGCAGCACCCTTTCGGGTACGCCATCAACCTCGGGGGTGAGCACGGTGACGCTGACGGCCACCGACCCCGGTGGTTTGAGCAACAGCACGAGCTTTGTGTTGACGGTCAGTCCGGTAGGTGGCACCCCACCCGTGGGCGGGCCATTGGCGGCCACCGTGGTGAGCTACAACTGCCAGACCGGGGCGATTGTGTTCGGGTCAACGGGCGGCAACGGCTCGGCGGTGGAGTACTTCGCCATCGGCATCACGGGCTGGACTACCAACGTAAACGCCATGATTGAGGCTGGTCTGCGGGCCGATCCCAAGCCGGTCACCCTCCGGGTTCGGCAGAATGGGGTAGAGGGCACGCCGTTTGTGTTCGACTTCGGGGCTTTCTGTAGCCGCCCCGCGCGGGTGGCCACGGAGACGGCATCCGAACTGGAGGTGGTAGTGCTGGGTAACCCCACTCCCGAAAGTTGGGTGGAGGTGCAGGTGGCCAACTCTGCCGGCGAGGCTCTGCAAGTACGGGTGATCTCGGCACAAGGCCGGGCGGTGAGTAGTGTGTCGGTGGCTCCAACTTCACAACCCCTGCGGCAGCGGGTTCAGTTGGGCGACAATGCGGGCACGTACCTGTTGCAGGTAGCAACGCCCACCCGCACCAAAACGGTAAAGGTGGTGCGCCAGTAATTTAGTGGGGAGTAAACGGCGTTCCAGGGTGCTCCCCGTTTTACAGCGCATTTGAAAAGAGAGAAAGGCTGCATAAAGAGCCAAGTTGTGATTAAAACACTAAACTTGGCTCTTTATGCAGCCTTTCTATTGTAAACTGTTTCCATTTCGAAGGCTCAAGTCAAAACTGACAAAACCATGTGTTGAAATAGCGGTGTGAAAGTCAGGTGTTACTGCCGGGATTGGGGCGGATCAGGACTACAATCGACAGAAAGCCAAGCGGAACAAGTAGGGCGGCCAGGACGAAAAATGGGGTGTAGCTTGTTTGCGTCAACGTTGGTACGAGCCAGGTGGTCACCAGCACACCCAGCACCGCACCCGTGCCGCTTATGCCGGCCAGTGTGCCGACTGATTTGCCCGAAAATAAGTCGCCCGGAAGGGTCTGAATATTGCCGATGGCCACCTGAAAACCCATCAGAGCTACAAAAATGGTCAGCATAGCACCCTCTGGCGTAGTTGTAAACGCACTGGCAACCAGTCCGGGTAGCATGAGGGCCGCCCCCAAACCGATACATATTTTGCGGGCGTTGAGAACATCAACCCCTCGGCGGATCAGATAGCCTGCCAGCCACCCGCCCGTCAGGCTACCGAGAGCGGCACCCACGTAGGGGAACCAGGCAAAAGCACCGATCTGCTTAATGTCGAATTTAAACTGATCGTGCAAGTAGATCGGAAGCCAACTCACAAACAACCACCAGATTGGGTCCAGAAATAGTCGGGCCAGAATGACCCCCCACGCTTGCCGGTAACTCAACAAGTCCTGTACCGATAAGGCTTTCTCGGTGGTTTCAACTACGGCGGTTTGCCCGTCCAGAATGTGCTGGCGTTCGGCTTCGCTCAACCACGGGTGTTTGTCGGGTGTTGCTTTATTGATAAACCACCATGGAATGACCCACAGCAGCCCCAGCATACAGATGAGCAGAAACGTACCCTGCCACCCCAATTGTTCATAGAAATAGGCGATGAGTGGTGCTGAAATGACGGCCCCCAGCGAAGCCCCCGCGTTGAATAACCCCTGAGCAAAGGCCCGCTCCCGTACGGGAAACCATTCGGCATTTGATTTGACAGCCCCCGGCCAGTTACCGGCCTCGCCCAGTCCCAATAAGGCTCTGACCAGCATGAACGACCCCAGCCCCCGCGCTAATGCATGCAGGCCCGCGGCCACTGACCAGAGTGTGATGGACAGGACAAAGCCAAGGCGAGTACCGACCCGGTCGAACAGGCGCCCCGAAATGGTTTGACTGATACCGTAAGCGACCATAAAAAATGATACTACTAACGCGTAAGCCTCTTTGTCGAGTCCGAGGTCAGACGAAATGCCGGGCCACATGACTGCCAGCGCGTTTCGGTCGATGTAGTTGATGATGGTGGCGATGGCAATCAAACCAATAATCCACCAGCGTAAACCCGATACTGTTCCAGACGGGTGGGCAGATTGCATCGGCAGATCGGGTGGGGTAGAGGGGGCGGTTTTCATGGCGTTGAGTTTATTGAGTGGAAGAGTCCGCGTTGGCAGGTTCGGTGGCCGAGTGTGCAGTTGTCATAAAATCTTCGCGTATCGGGCTGAATACATCCACCAGCACCCCGCCCTCCAACGCCACAGCACCGTGGGGTACGTGAGGAGGAATATAAAACGCGTCGCCTGTTGTAAGAATTTTCTTCTCACTGCCAATGGAGACTTCGAAAACCCCGCTCTCGACATAGGTAACCTGACTGTGAAAGTGGTCATGAATCGGGCCAACTCCGCCTTGCGCAAACTCAGCTTTTACCAGCATAATCTGGTTATCGTAGGCCATAATTTTTCGACGGACACTCGAACTAACCTGCTCCCAGGTCAGGTCGGTATCTTTAACAAAAACATCACTATTGTATTGCATCGGTGAAAATGGTTTGAATCCTGACTAGTTGTTGGCCCCGGTGATTAGTAGCCGGCATTTTGTGTGATATTGAGCGAAGGGTTGGTGTCAATTTCGCGCTGTGGTATAGGCAGCAATAACTTCTGCTCGGTAACATTGGCCTGCAGTTCGGGGAGCGTCAGAATCGGTACCGGGTACTGCGCATAGTGTGAGGCATATTCGGCCGCAAAATGATTTCTTAAGACATCAACCGCCTTGATGGTTGTGAGCGTTGTGTTGTACCGCATCAGATCAAAGTACCGATGGTTTTCAAAGGCAAGTTCAAGCCGCCGTTCTTCGGCCAACGCCTGCTCGAAGGTAGCAACAGAGTTGACGGTTGCGGCCAGGGCAGGTAGGCCGGCTCTGGCTCTGACCTGATTGATAAGGCCTATACTTTCGGGTCTGAATCCCTGAGCCTCGGCCAGCATCAATTGAACATCGGCGAAGCGAATAATGGGCCAGTCGCTTTCGCCGTCGTTCGACAGCACAACGGGACTCAGGTATTTGGGAACGTACAGTCTGGCTGCTGTACCGGTTCCAAATGTGGCAATGTTGACGGGTCGTCGATTGTCGCGAGTGGTAAAAAGGGTGTTGAGCTCGGTAGTGGGGTAGTTGAGACCCTGTCCGGAACCGTTGATGATGGCCGAGCCACTGTTCAGGGCCGCAAAACTATTACCAAAACCTGAGCCAAGCCCCAATCCACCCGCTTTGTAGCGCACCGTAAAAAGGATCTCGGCATTCATCTCGTTGGTAACCGAGAATACATTGGCGTAAGCGGGTAGCAACGAGAAACCACTGTTTGTTACTACATCCTGCAATAGGATAGCGGCTTCGGCCTTTCGGTTCAGAGTCAGGTACACCTTACCCAGTAGAGCTTTGGCGGCCCACTGATTGGCTCTACCGATACTGGAGCCCGTAATCTGCGCGAATTTGGCCGGGTTCAGGTACGTCGTGGCTGTTTTCAGATCGGCTTCGATTAGTTTATATACATCGGCTACACTCGACCGATTAATGGCTCGCGCTTCCGCAGCCGAAACAGGCGTATGCAACAGAAAGACCCCTCCGTATAGCCGGACCAAATTGAAATAATGGTAGCTTCGGATGAATAGTGCTTCGCCCGCCAGCTGTTTGCGATCGGTATCCGAAATCTTGATGTCAATATTTTGCAACGAAATTGCCCCTGCTGATGGGTCATAAACCACGCCCAGCCGTTGTAAAATGATATTGGCGTTCCGAATGTTGTTGTACGTAGTTAGCCAGTAGCTATAAATGGCGGAGTGGATTGTTGCGGGTAAAAACATATCCAGATCGCTCAGATCCCGGTTGTTGGAACTGGTACTGGCGGGTACACCCTGTTTTGAATTGTCCGAACGAAGCTCGGTGAGTTGCCACTCCGTCTGGAGGGGGGCCTGCATACCATTGTAGCAGCCTGTGAGCCCCACACGTACCTCATCAACGGTTCGGTAATACGTTCCGGTGTTCAGGTTAGATTGTGGGTACAGATCGATTGTTTCCTGGCAGCTGCACAACACCAGGCAGACAAGCACGACGAAAAACTGTATGTATTTCATGGTTATTGGCGGATTTTGGCGGTTAGAAACTCACATCAATACCGAAGCGAAACGACTTATTCATGGGGTAACTTCCGCGCTGATACCCGTCGATAAGGGGCGTGTTGTAAACCCCGGATGTAAACCCAGCTTCCGGATTCAGGCCCCGGTATCCTTTGGCTGTCAGAAACAGGAGGTTCTGGGCATTGGCGTAGAGACGAACCGAGTTCAGGCGGATTTTCTTCAGAAATGGCTTCGGTAGGGTGTAACCCACAATTACTTCCCGCAGGGATTGATACGAGGCATCTTCGACTACGTAATCGGTCAGCATCCAGTTGAAACCAGCTGTGTAATAGGGTGTTTTACCATCGCCCGGGTTGAGTGGGCTCAACCACTTACTGGTTGTATTGAAATTGGCGTTGGTTCGTTTGATCTCGTTGTAATTGGGGTCGCCGTTAATCAGCTGACCGCCCTGCGAGCCCTGCCACACAAAGCTCAGATCAAAGCCCTTCACTTTAAACGAGTTGGTAAGGCCCCAGATGAAATCAGGATAAGGGTCGCCGATTACGGTTCGGTCGTTGATGTCGAGCTTACCGTCGTTGTTCAGATCAACCAGTTTGAGACCACCCGGCACAAATACGTTTGACAGGGTACTAGTCAGTTTCGACTCGGCAATCTGGGTTTGTGAAATCCAGACTCCGTCGGTTTTGTACCCCAGAAATTGAATCAAGGGGCCACCGACCCGGTTGAGGTAGAGTTCGGTGCGCTCTCCCTGATTTAGCAGCTGAGATTCAGAGCCCAGCTCCAGAATTTTGTTTGTATTACGCGAAACGTTGGCCGATGTTTTCCACTCGATTGTTTTGTTACGGATGTTGTTGGTCGATACCTCCAACTCAATGCCCCGGTTTCGCAAACTCCCGATGTTATTCCACGTCTGGGGTACGCCGGTAAATGCCATGGCGGCCTGCCGCAGCAATAGTTGATCGGTTTTTGACTGATAAACATCAACCGATACCGACAGAATATTTCGGAATAGCGCAAGGTCCAGGCCACCGTTGTACTGAAACGTGCGCTCCCAGGTGATGTTTGGGTTGGAAAGGATGTCGCGGGAAGGCACCTGCCCCGATGTAACGGTACCGGTTCCGGCCCCGAGGGGGTAGTTGGCGTTAAACAGCAAATCGACGAACGCAAAATCAACAATTCGGTTATTGCCCGTAACCCCGTAACTGCCTCGTAATTTGAGGTTTGTGAGCCAGTCTACGTTTTTCAGGAAACGTTCCTCTGAGGCTACCCAACCCACCGAGGCCGACGGAAAGTAACCCCATTTGTTGCCCGGCGCGAAGTAAGAGCTACCATCGGCGCGGAAACTCGCAGCCAGCAAATATTTGCTTTTGTAGCCGTAATTGACCCGGCCCAAATATGACAGCAAGCCAATTTGGTTACGGGTGGTGAAGGTATTTTCCCGGTCAATCGACAGGGCCGTGTTGAGCGTTGTGATCTCGTCACTTGGGTAGTCGAGCCCCGTGGTTCGGGCTTGCGAAATCGTGGTCCGTTGAGCCGTGAAGCCCAGAAGTGCCCCAACTGTGTGATCGCCGATTTGGCGGGTAAAGTTGAGGGTGTTTTCGTTCAGAAGATCAACAAAGAGGTTGTTGTTATACACCCCCCGGTTTACGTCGCCGGCCCGCGAGGCATTTCGTTTTGTGAAATCAAGTCCATTGGCTACGTTGACATAGGCACTGGCGAGCGATTTGAAATCGAGACCGGGTAACAGATTGATTGTCAGATCGCCCGATGTAAGAATCCGGTACTCGTTGGTGCTGAAGTTTCGCGCTTCCAGCGTAGACTTGGGTTGCTGGTTGCTGGTAGCAAATGGGTCTACGGCGGTGGTTCCACTCGTCCAGGTGGTCCCGTCGGGCATCAGACCGGAGTACGGTCGGTTCGCAAAATAGCGAGCCTGAGCATAGTCACCGGCCTGAACATCGGCAAAGAGTGGATTTTGCCGGACAAACTCGGCCGTTTTTTCATTCAAATACACCGGGTGAAAGGTGCGCCAGCGGGCAAAGTCATTGAATTCGAGGCCGGGCCGCTGTCGTTTAATAAACGATGGGCTGAGGTTCAGATTGAGCTTAATCTTCTTGCTCAGGTTGACATTCAGCTTTGTTTGTAGATTCAGTCGCTCATATTCGCTCTGGTACATGATGCCCTGATCGTTCTGGTAGCCACCCGAAACGTAGTAGCGCGTATCTCTGGTACCGCCCGAAACATTAAGTTGCAGGGTCCGAACATTGGCCGTTCGGAGAGCCTGACTTTGCCAGTCGGTTACTTCACCAATAATTTCGTTTTCGAGGATATAGGCGGCTCGGTCGGCGGCAATAATGGTATTGTTGGCCGGCGAAATGGCAGGGTCGGTGGCCCGGATAGCCGCTTCGTCAAACAATCGTTTCACAAAATCAGTGGTACTCAGGATATCGTATCGGCTGTAGGCCGATTTTACCCCCTGCATATATTTGAGATTGTACTTTGTTTTTTCGGGTTTGCCAGCCTTTGTGGTAATGAGAATAACCCCACTGGCTCCGCGCGAACCGTAGATAGCCGCCGATGCAGCATCCTTCAACACATCAATTGACTCCACATCGGCCGGATTGACAAACGATAGGCCATCGGCTACAGGGTGGCCATCGACCACCACGAGGGGATTGGCTCCGGCATTGACAGAGCTGATACCCCGGATTCTGATCTTGGGGTCAGCGCCCGCATCTGACGAGGTGTTTTGGATTTGCACCCCGGCTATTTTGCCCTGGAGAGCCTGATCGACTCGGGCCACGGGGGCCTCATCCAGATTCTCGTTTTTATAGGTAACCACCGCCCCTGTGATGTCGCTTTTCTTTTGGGTACCGTACCCCACCACGACCACTTCATCGAGCGATTTATTGTCTTGCCGAAACGTCAGGTTATAGCTACTGCGGTTGCCGACCACAATTTCCTGCGTTTCGTAACCAATGTAACTGAATACAACCGTCGATTTAGGGCTCAGGCCGCTCAGGTTGTACGTCCCGTTGGCATCGGTTGTGGTACCTCGTGTGCTGCCTTTCACGGCTACACTTACACCGGGCAGTGCTACTCCCTTTTCGTCGGTGATCTGCCCTGATAAGGTTTGCCCTGTTTGCGCCAGGCTACTGAGGGCCATCAGCCAGACCAACAGGCCCGGCAACAGGTATTTGGGTAGAAAACGTTTCATAGAATTGGTGAATCAAGTAGATGTTTGTGAACACGTTTACTGGCTTACAAGCTGGTAGTAGCCCTGCCATTGAATCAATTGGCCGTTTACGGTCAGTTGATGCGGCTGGTTGGGTTGGCTGTCGGCGTTGGCAATAGCCAGCCGGTAGCGGGTTTTGTTTCGAAGTTCGATGGAGACCACGGTGGCTTCTGGGGTATTTGCCAATACTGTGATCTGTTTCACCTGTGATTCTGCGCCCGAAGTGGTTTCGGCGCGGGCATCGTATTGGCCGTGGGTCTCGATTACCGATGCAAATACACCCGTTCGCCAGTTCTGACGGAGTATCATGGCCGTTTCGGGGCGTAAATTGAAGTTGGGGTCGTTGGCGCCAACACGGGTAAGCAGAATGGTCGTATTCGCATCGGTTGCGGTTGAGACAGAATAGAACCGGTTGGTATTGAGCCAGGTAAAGGTAGCCGTACCGGCTGCCGGACTGGCTCTGGCTTCGGTCCAGATATGCTGGTAGCCATGCTGACGACCAAGCGGGACACGGCTGGTCAAAGCGGGTTCGTATTTGAAGCTGGTCGACATGAGCTGACCCGCGTAATAAAACGGCAAATCAACCTGATGTAAGCTATCTGATACAACCCGAAATACATCGAAAACCAGCGGATTGGCCCGGTTGCCATCGGGGATCATAGCCAGGGTCCGATGTAGGGTAACGCCCGGGTAGGCCGTTTTGGATTTGGCGCTCACAATCTGAATGGCCGGGTTGGTCAGATCAGAAAAGTATGCTTCACCTGGGTTTTGTTCGGCTACCTTTTCACTTCCGCCAAAGTGCGATTGTTGGTCAATCACCACCGTGTTGTGCGCAATGGTCTGTATGCCGAAGCTATCGTTTTCGGGCAGATAGCGGCCCCCATCTTTTGGAGGAACATTAAGAAAACGCACGGCCCCGTAATCGGTCAGAATTTCGCGTTCTGCTGTATAGAGCATCAGATTCAGCTTGTCGAAATGCCCGTGCGACATACCGTGCGACGTGTATTTAAACACGACACTGGTTTGTTCCTTTTCGGGCCCACCGCGCAGCAGCGTCAGGCCGCCTGATTTACCTTCGGGCCCATCAGTTAGCACGAGGCTCTTGCGTTCAAACGGGGGCTCTTTACCGGCATACATGGCCGCCAACTGAGCTACCTGAACCCCGCCCCGATTGAGCAGCACCCGGCCTTGCTCTTTTGCCACCGAAACCAGTGAAGGGTCGGGGCCGTATTGCCCAAAAGTGAATGACAGAGCCGTAACCAGTTCAGAGGAGGTCCAGTCTTTCTCTTTCAGGGCATCATTGAATGGGTAAAAACGACCACTGGCATCGGTTTGCTGAAGGGTTGTGTACAAAACCTTCTTCAAAAGTTGGCTACCGTATTGGTATATACGTTGTTCGGGTTGGTTGTTTTCGATAGCCTGTGCAAACAGAAACAACGGTAATGTGGCATACCGAGCATAGTAGGGGCCTTCTACGTAGTAGCCATCGGGTGAGAATAAGGCTTTGAGCTGCGCCAGATAGCCGCCGTTACCGTCTTTTTCGGTACCCAATAAAGCCTGTTGCACCAATTCGCGGTCGTTTAGCACATACCCACACAAGCCAACAGCCGTAACCGCCCAAAGCCCATGATTATGCCGGAGATTAAACCAGGGTTTCAGGTCCACGGTCAGGAATTGGCAGAGCGGTCGGAAAACGCCCGTCTCAATAGTAGCTCGTTCCGTGGGGGTGAGTGTTTCGTACACGGCGTCGTAGGCCTGCGTAGTGTACACGAGCCAGTTACAGTCGTTCAGCGCCTGATGGAACAGTCGGCCGGGCGATGCACCCCGTGATTTGGGGTGGTTTTTCAACGTCGGGATCAAGGTGCTGTACTGCAAAAGCATATCTCGCACAAACCGGGCGTACTTTAGGTCCTGACTGATAGTGAAACACTGTCCGGCCGCCTGCATGGCCGTGTAGTTTTGCTTGTGCTGTTCGTGACTGTAGCCCCCGGCAAGGTCTTTCGGAATAGGCACCTCAATAGGGCGAGCCATGGCGTCGTCGGCAGTTTTTTGCACAGCCTTGTACGAGCGGTCGAGTAGGGGGTATTTGCCCATTGCTTCCTTAACCACCTGAATATCCGCGGGTTTTAGCAATAGGGTAGGATGTTTAGGTCTGGCGAAGGCCGTGCCAGCAAACAACAGCAGTAAAGCAATCCGATTAGCCATAGAAGTAGCCAGTAAAACGCGCATAACCCGTTGAACTTGCGTTAGATGAAATACGTGCCGCCGTTGATTTCCACCGATGCGCCAGTGATAAACGAGGCTGAATCGGAGGCTAAATATTGCACGAGGGCTGCCACTTCGGCGGCCTGTCCCTCCCGGCGTAGGGGTGTCATACCAGCCACCCGCTCGCGGACTTCCGGTTTGGTGAAGGTGTCATGAAATGTTGTCGCAATCATACCCGGCGACACCGCGTTGACCCGAATACCTCTTGGACCGAGTTCTTTGGCAAGGCCCCGCGTCATGGTCAAAATGGCTCCTTTGGCGGTAGCATAGGCAATGGCGCCCGGTCCGCCCCCATCGCGCCCGGCCTGCGACGCGAAGTTGACAATTGCCCCGCCCGATGGCATGTGCGGAAGCACGTGTTTGGTGACCAGGAAAGTCGACTTAAGGTTTACATTGATGACGAAATCCCAAAACGCTTCGTCCATTTCGTCCATTGTTTTGCGGCCCACCAGTCCACCAACTACGTTGACCAAAATGTCAATTTGACCGCCGTAGGTATCCACGCAGGTTTGTACCACGCGCTGAACGTCGGCGGCTTTGGTCATATCGCCCTGAACACCGATAGCCTGACCACCCGCTTCCCGAATAAGGCGCTCGGTAGCTTCGCTCTCAGTTTCGGCGTTGAAATAGTTGAAACAGACGTTCGCGCCAGCAGCAGCTAATGCCATTGAAACTTGTTGGCCAATGTCGCGGCCACCACCGGTTACTAATGCTACTTTGTTGGAGAGGTTGTGCATGATTGCTGAAAAATTAACAAGTGTCTAAAAGTTGAGAACGGCGGGTTAGGGGGTTGCCGAAAATCCCAGGAACCGCCCTTTGGTTGCCTGCCTTGCTAAAGGGGTAGCAGGCTTGAGTCGGTAGTCGAAGGCTGCCGGATTGATAAACTCGGTGGGTAGTTTAGTGATGCCGGTTTGCCGAACCGGGTAAAAGGATTCGATACGCCCAGCCTGATAGAAATTACAATTTGTGAGTCGGTTGGTAGTCCAGCCGTAGTCTTCGTACAAAAGGCTGCGGCCCGCCCGCCCGCTGTTGTGAAACAGACAGTTTCGGATGTCGGTCCACTGCGCCCCTTTCATGCTCAACACATGGCCAAGCTCTACATTACCCACGTTGTCGAATGTACAGCGGTCAACGGTCAGAAACGGTCCCAGCGTACTTTCGTCATTCCCCCCGCGGTAGAGGTCGAGGGCGCCTGTTAGAATGTTCCGAAAAAGACAGTTTTGCAAAATGACGTACTCGGCGTTGTAAATGCCCTTGTCTTCTTTTTCGGCGGCCAGGCTCAGCACATCGCCTGTAATATTGCTGAACACACAATTGCTGAACAGCACCGTGTCGGCATAGGTACTTTTGGTGGCCCGAAAAGCGGATCTTCGGCCCTCAGTCAAGTCGGTGAAAAGGCAATTATTGACAATCAGTTTGTAATGCTCAATCATGGGGTTTGCGCTAGTCCGAATGATACAGTCGGCTACGTTTGATGCCGACGTACCCACGAAGGCCAGGCCATCGAGCCGCAGGGCTCCACCGTTTTCGATGGTGAAAAACGCAAAGTTGCCATCCTCACCCGCAAACGCCACAGTTGGGCGCGTGGGTAGCCCTGCTTTGGCCCGAAACGTGAGGGGCATGTTTATGGGTATGGCTTTCGAGACTGGGTAAGTACCAGTATCCACCAGCTCGACCACATCGTGCGGCTTCAGTTGTTTACAAATTCTGGAGAGAGCATCCGGTTCATTGGACCGTACCGGCCAGATGTTACCCGTTTTGGGGTTGTCAGTGGGCATCGGACGGAACCAGCCCGGTCCTGCCTCGGCTTCAACCACCGGCCGTTTAAACTGACGTACTGCCGCCGATAGCACCGCCCCGGCCAGATTACCATTTTTACGCGGGCTGCCGGTGATATCCATAGAGCCGGGTACAGTCGGAAAATCGGGCGGTAGGGTAGCCTTTGGGAGTGGTACGAGGAGCCCGTCGGACGTTTTCATGAGGCTCATGGTGGCGGCTGTCAGGCCCGGTAGGTAGGGCTTCGTGCCCAGTTGAACCACGTTGTCGCGAAATGAAATGCCGCTGATATCGTCGTAGACGTGAAAGAGCGAATCCGTTTTTGGGCTGTAAAATACATTACCGATCACCTGTACATTTTCAGGGCGGGCGGTACGTTCAAGGTCTTTACCGGCGGCCAGTTCAATGCTTTTGCAGTTGACAAACGTATTGTGTGCGATCAGCACGTCGCGAACCTGATGATACCGGTTAATGGGCGAATTGGGCACGGCGTTCATGATCGTGAGTGCCGACCGGAAGTCTTCGCCATTGAGATCAGCAAAGTAGTTGTTCCAGATTTTGTGGCCCGCATTAATAACCCGCACCCCGCCGGTATGTGGCTTTCCGTTTCCCAGAAATACATTGCCTTCGATAAGGTTGCGGTTACCGTGACGTAGCACCAGCCCTCCTTCGCATTCGACAAAAAGATTGCGCCGGATGTGGTTGTCGCACGACTTAATCGAAATAATCTCGACTTCGCCGTTGCAGTGGTAAAAGTAATTTTCCTCGATCAGCGTCCGTGAAGAGGTCAGCGAAAAGGTCGACACACCCACCCGGATGGTTTCGCCCCCGTTGGACCCCAGTCGGGGGCGAGGGCCAAAGTAGTTGTGGTCGATTCGATGTTCGTTATTCTGGTTTTGGGCATCGTTGAGGTTTACAGCCAGGGTTACACCCCCGTTTTTCTTACCTGCTACGTAGTTATGATCAAACCGGTTATGTTGTCCATACAGCTGAACCCAGATGTCTTCTTTCATGCGGTCTGGATTGTTAAATCCGTCGATGACGCACTCAGTTACCCGGCAGTTGAAAGCGAGGTGTTTGCTATCTTCCCGAAACTCAATAACTCCACTGCCTGGGGTGTATCCGTTGCGGAAATACAACCCTGTCACAAGGAGGTATTGACCGGCCAAGCGTAGCCGTGATTTCCCTTCGAGCGTGACACCGCCCGCCTTTTCGGCCCGCAGCACAATGGGTCGGCTCGCCGTGCCGGTTCCTTTAAACACCAGCAAGGCATCAGCCCATACGCCATTGCGCATAATCAGTGTATCGCCAGGTTGCAGTTTTTCTACGGCTTCGCCAAATTCGGTAGGGGTGCGAACGGGTAACTCACGACTGTATCCATCCGTTAGCAGGAGCGAAGCAACGAGTAAAAGTACGTAGTTTAGGAACTGGCGCATAACTAGAATAAGTGCAAATTTTTAGTATTCTTTTCCAGACGATTCGTCGGTAAGATTAGCTTAAGTTAGAAATGAAATGCTATTAATAGCACAATAAAATTTTGCTTTTTTACCAAAAAAATAGGCCTTGTCTGCTGAAATAACGTTACCGGCAACGTTACCGGTAGCGTTGCCGGTAATACCTTTTCTTTATCAAAAAATTTATATTTAACCTTGTGCTATTGTTTATCAGGTGCCAATATCGGAGTTCAGACGAGGGCGCCCAGTTTTTCGGGCCCGGGATGAATTCTCTGCCTCAACGTGAAATTGTACTATTTGCAGGCATAATTAAATTCATTGATTATGGAGCATTCAAAAAATGAACTGGGTAAGCCCGCAACGATAAAGGACATAGCCCGGGCGTTGAATATTTCAATTACAACGGTATCGCGGGTGCTGCGCGACAAGCCTGATGTCAATCCAGAAACACGAAAAGCGGTGCTTGAATTGGCGAAGAAACTGGAGTATCACCCAAATCAGGTAGCGCTCAGTTTAGTTACCCGGCAAACCCACAGCATAGGCGTCATTGTACCGAATCTGGATTACTTTTTTGCTACCGCCATTCGCGGTATCGATGAGATGGCACTGGAGGCTGGATATACCGTTATGACCTCGCAGTCGAACGAGTCATACGGTCGTGAAATCATCAATACGCAGCGGTTAATGAACGGTCGCGTTGATGGGTTGATCGTCTCCTTATCGAGCGATACCCTCAACGTCGATCATTTTCGTCGGCTTATTCAGCGAAACGTTCCGGTCGTTTTCTTTGATCGGGTAGGGGGAGACCTCCATGCGAACAAAGTCGTATTGGATAATCAGGCCGGGGCGGTTCAGGCAGTTACGCATTTGATCGAACAGGGTTGCCGACGCATTGCGTATCTGGCCGGACCAGCCAATTTGTCCATCGGACAGCAACGTCGAGATGGCTACGTTACTACACTACAACGATATAATCTGCCCGTCGACGAAAACCTCATCGTGTACAGTGAATTTGACCGAGAGTTTGCTTACCGAGCTACGCTGCAACTCCTCGACGATTATCGCCCGGATGCCATTTTCGCCGTAAGCGACCGGTTGGTGGTAGGTGCATTACTGGCTTTGCGCACCCGCGGAGTACGGGTGCCCGAGGAGGTGGCATTGGTTGGGTTTAACGATGAGCCGGTGGTTAGCCTACTGACACCGTCAGTATCCAGTGTTGCCCAACCTGCCTATGAGATGGGTCGAATGGCTACTAAGTTGCTGATTCAGCAAATAAACAGTGACACTTCGTTACCCCCGCAGACGATTGTTGTTAAGCCAGAGTTGGTTATTCGGGAGTCTTCCGTTCGCAAAGGGTAAGTCAGACAGGAAAAATGATTTTAAGGAGGGGAGCATGCTTAGGCACCTTAATATTTCTACGAACAATCAAGGCTAGTGGCCAATGTGATGAAGATATAGAGCAAACATGTGCCACTCAATAGTATTGATCAGTATACATCTTTTTATGATAATGAGAATGGTTCAGTAGTCGTTTAGTACCAAACCATTCTCATTACTCGATGTGTATTTTTTATTGAAGACGTATCGTATTTGGGTTATCTTGTTGCCGTTACTAGCGCATGTATCTCTGGCGCAGCGAGTAACCATAAGGGGTTACGTAACCGATCGAACATCCGGCGAAGCGCTCATGAGCGCAACCGTGTTCGACACCCAGAAACAGACAGGAGTTACGACCAACCCGTACGGGTATTTCTCCCTGCCGCTCTCCCAACCAACTCGTCTTCGATTCTCTTATGTGGGATACGAGCCGCTCGAGGTTGATGTTTCAGCAACTTCAGACACCATAATGCAGATTCGATTATGGCCTGCTACCCACGAAATAGCGCCCGTCTCCGTGTCCGCAACGGGGGCAAACACGGCAAACGACCACCCCATTGGCCTGGTTGCAATACCTATTAGCCAGTTGAAAGCAGTGCCAGCCTTGCTGGGTGAAACCGACCTGATAAAGGCGTTGGCATTGACACCGGGTGTGACGGTGGGTAGCGAAGGCACCACGGGGTTGCAGGTCAGGGGAGGTAGCCCGGATCAGAATTTAATAATCCTCGACGATGCCACGGTCTATAATGTGTCCCATCTGTTTGGCTTTGTTTCCACCTTTAATCCCGACGCTATTCGTAAAGTCGATTTGTACAAGGCGGGTTTTCCGGCTCACTTCGGTGGACGTTTGTCGTCAATCATTGACCTGAGTATGAAGGAGGGGAATAATCAACGACACCGGGGGGATGCGAGTATTGGGTTGGTCAGCTCCCGTCTGTTGTTGGAGGGACCGCTATCCAACGCGTTGAAGGGCCGTTCTTCTTACTTTGTGTCGGCCCGTAGTTCATATTTCACCCTCTTCCTGCTCCCGACCCTGCTTGCTGCTCGAAGCTCGCCGAACGGTCAGTACGTAAACTACTGGCTTTATGATGTGAACGCCAAAGCCAATCACCAATTTCGGGACGGCAGTCGACTTTTCGTTAGCCTTTATAACGGCCATGATGCGTGGGTTGCCCAGGAAGGGTCAAAAACAAACCGATCAGCTTTTAACCTGAACTGGGGTAACACGACCACCTCCATTCGCTACACCCGCTCTCTGTTAAAACGTCTTTTTCTACGATCAACGCTTACCTTTTCCCGGTACCAGTATACCCTAAGTACCCGGGACCGTAGCAAACCGGGTAAGGATTGGATCACCACCCAGCAGATAGCGGTTACTTCATCCATTCGGGATGTAACGGCAAAAACGGTTCTGGAGTGGAACCCATTACCTGGCCACAACGTGCAGGCTGGCGTTGAAGCGATCCGCCACCGCTTTCAGCCGACCCGGTTAGTGACGACCTATGAAATCAATCCTGATACGTTGAACCGAATTAACCAGGCCGTAGCTGCTTCGGAGGTAGCCGGTTTCCTCGAAGATGATGTATCGTTGACCCGCTGGCTCCGGGCGAACGTGGGTGTCCGGGCCGTGAGCTACCGGGTTGATCGTCAAACGTACTCGTATATGGAACCACGTCTGACGTTAAATGTGGCTGCGGGTGAGCGGTTATCGGTTAAGTTTGCTTACTCCAAAATGCACCAATTTGTGCATTTGCTTTCGAGCAACAGTATTGGACTGCCCAATGACGTATGGGTGCCTGCTACGGGTGAAACTCCACCACAGGCCTCTGACCAGATGGCTGTTGGCTTGACGTACTTACCCGCCAACCGTTCCCTTAGCGTCACCCTGGAGGCCTATCACAAACGCTCAACCGGCCTGATTGACTATCAAACGGGATCTAATTTTTTAAGCAACTTCAATCGCCGGTGGGAAAATACGGTTGAGCGCAATGGAGAGGGAGATAGCCGTGGTATTGAAGTGATGGTTCTAAAAACGCAGGGGCGACTGACGGGATGGACGGGCTACACGCTGGCCCACCACCGGCGTCGTTTTGCAACCATTGATCAAAACCGCTGGTACGATGCTACGTATGACCGGCGGCACGTTTTTTCGGCAACGGGCCAATACCAGTTCAATGACCGTATTCGGGCTTCGGCAACCTGGGTTTATCAATCGGGGCAGCCCACCACAGTGCCCATTGCGATGCAGGAAAACCTGGGTCAGGAGGCAACGGCGTATCCGTTGTTTGTCTACGGAGATCGCAACAACTTTCGCATGCCCGCGTACCATCGTCTGGATGTAGGGGTAACGATTGGGCATAAAACGCGTCGACGAATGCGCAACGCTCACTGGTCCTTTGGCTTATACAATGCGTACAACCGATCCAACCCGTTTTATCTCGATTTTAGTAGAAAACTCGTTTGGGGTGCTGATGGGAAAGCTACGGGTTTTGATTATAAAGTGGTCCGGAAAGCGGTTTTCCCGGTTCTTCCCTATGCAAGTTAATCCCTCGAATTGAACTGATGAAGTCGCTGATCCTTGTACTAAGCGCGCTGGCTCCGATTGTATTCGGCATCCTTTCCGGGTGTACGAAGGAGTTAGGGTTCGATCTGCCCTATGATGGGGATAAACTGGTTCTGTATGGGGTGTTGTCGCCAGATAGCGTAGTGTCGCTACGGGTGAGCCGAACCTACCCCCCGACGGGTCGTTACAACTACGGACGGTGGGTCACCAACGCCAGGGTGCAGTTATACGAGGACAGTTTACTCGTTGAAGAACTGTCCCACCTGGCCAATGGCCGATACGTGTCGCCTTCCAACTTTACCCCCCAACCTGGCCGCTCGTATTATTTCACGGTATCCAGTAGCGGTATGCCTGATAGTTACAGTCTTCCCGAGCAGGTGCCCGAGCGAATTAAGATTGGGCAGTATGCGTTTGCCGAACCCATAGAGGCTCAAGTAAACGCGGGAGTGACTGCCCGCAAACTGGATTGTCGATTTACCGATAGCCCAGCCACGACGGACTACTATGCCGTTAGGTTGTCTGGTTACAGTAGGGGCTTTTTTGTGGCGATCAATTCGTTTGGTCTTGATCGGCCGGATGAATATGGGGATGGCTGCGGGTTCCGCAGCGCAGGTCAATTAAATGAATATAATCTATCGGACGTCTGCTTTAGCGGCCAGCCAACAACCGTCCGGGTAGGGGTAGAATTAGAAGGTCCCGTGCAACCGGGGGGATTGAGAGGCAAATTGGATCAGTTACGCGTAAGCTTAATCCGCGCGAATCGGGGGTACTTTGAGTATAACCGTACATTCAATGCAAATGAAGGGTTTCTTCAGGCTTTTCAGCCGCCCCAGGTACGCTACTCCAATGTGAAAGGTGGATACGGCATCATTTTGTCTTACAGTAGCGATACCGTCACGATTCGAATAGAGTAGCGTACGAAAGAGACGTAATGCTTTTTGGTATAAAAGCGAAAGCCGCAGCTAGTCGAGTAATTAATTCTAAAGAGCAAAATATAAAAAGGAACTAAAAGTAACTAGCAGAAAAACCCATGTATAAAACTCTACTTATGGGGAATAATGAACACAGCGTTGAACTTTTGGATGAATATAGCATGATAAAAAGAGTTAGCCGATTAGGCTCAAGCCAGACCGGATTCAAACGAAACATTTATGATGCCGGTAATTTGACAGGGAGCATTAGGCCGTAAAGTGTGTCAAGTTAGCAAAGTGTAACCTGACACACTTTACGAATAAAGTCCCTCTACACATAGAAACACTCCGACTTCAAGCAACTCCGCTTTTAAGCGTCTCTATAACGACTCGACAAAACGTTGTCGCAAGGATTGCCGGCTCATAGCAAACGGCCAGGAATGGTATTTATCACATTAACGAAGTGCGCTGAACTTTCGAATCTCGGTGTTTAGCTCTTTGAGACCCAGCTGGAGACCTCGTTTGGCGCCTTCCTCAAACTGGGCCAAAATCTCTTTGGCTTCAATCCGGTTCGGATCGCCCAGATTGTCGTTTACAAATTTGTCTCGAAGGCTCACTAACCCACCGCCCATGGCCATGGCCAGTAACGGGTTGACGTCGAAAAACGGAATGGGGGGATTGGCTTCCTGCTTGCGTGTGTTCTGCCACGGGTCAATATGCGGAATGAGGTCGGGCAAAATGGGCTGAATAATATCAATCAAGAGTTGCAACCGGCGGCACTGACTCGCTTTATTCCCCAGTACATCGGTTGCGTGTGTACCAATGCTGTACAGCAGCGACGGGCTGATTCGCTCGAACCGCAGAGCGGGGTTGTCCATGGTTGCTTCCATCACCCGGTGCTCAAACAACAATTGCCAGATCAGCCGCGACCGAAAGCAGCTGTGATTGCCGGGGCGTGAAAGCCAAACGGCTGTGTTGATGTAGTAGTGCTTGATTTGCGCTAAATGTTGCTGCCCGGTGGCCGAAGCCAGAAAGCCGCGCCCTTTGACGTTGGTGTCCGGTTCGGAGGCTTCACCAATGAGGTTCACGTTTACATAATGGTGCCAGGTTGAGTCGGTTACCACCCGGCCGATGTTAGCCCGGTGGCCATCGTAAGCACATATAGCTCCGAACGTTTGGGCTTGGGTAGCCTGCTTGGTGCTGGCCGTACTACCGGCAAGGACGGTAGAGTAGGCGATGATTTCGGGCCCTATGCCCATCGGAAACTCTGGAGTGCCGTCTTTCTCGTAATTGCCGCTCAGGTCAGTTGGCTCAACGCATTGGCCTTCGTGCGGGTGGTCGGGCAGTACCCGGATGCGCCCCAGCGGACTGCACAGGATAGGGTGGGGGTAAGTTTCACGCAGAAAACCACCCAATGCGCTGGAGTACAACCGGGGCTGAATTTCCTGCGGAATATCGTCCGACTGATCGTCGAACTGTGACCCCGCATCGTGGCCAATGCGGTTGGTATCGTTTCGGTTGGGGTCCTGCATACCCACGTTGCCGGCTGCGTTGGTCCAAAGCCGCATTTTTCGGACCCGGGGTACCGACCCGCATAAGGCCCGGCCCAGCTCACCGTGGTCGCCGGTGGCAAACACCCCTCCGCCTTTGTTCATAAACGCGCTCAGGATGACCAATTCAGCGTCGGAAAGCCCCTGTACCGAGGAATCAATGCCGAATAGCCAGACCTGATCGTACATCGTGTCGGTAAAATGGTTTCCGTCGGTGAAGCGGAAGTTAGGAATGCTCCGGTGAACGGTTACGTTGGGGTTGCCCACATTGCTTCCCCGGTGGGCAATCGTAATCTGAAAATCGACGTACGCACGGCCGTCATTGGCCAGAATGGAAACAAACGTGGAGAGACCAAAGTCGCCCAACCCGAAGTCGAGGGTGCCGTCGGTGAGCAACAGAAGCTTTACCCGACACGGTCGGCGCCACCAGGGATACAGTTTTTCGGGCGAAACTTTGAGCAGGTCGGCCCGCAGGTTGATGGCTTCGACCAGATGGGCATTTTCGGTAAAAAAGGCTTGTGTCGACATGGACGTAGGGTGGTTTAAAGGTGATTTGCCGGTTAGTCGCAAAGCCGGACAAATGCGCAAACAACCCAGGTCGAGTTGAGACCAAATAATCCTGATAGTTGCTTTTTCAGGATTGCTTTTGTGGGGCAATCAAACAAAAAAGGGCTCCACCAAATGGCAAAGCCCTTTCCCTCATAATCTATTTGCCTACTTTAACATGAGTTACTCTCCCCCTTACTTTTCCTCCAGCAGCTGCCAGCACTGGAATAGCGCGCGGGGAATGTGGTAGCATCCTTTCCATTTGCCGCCTTTGAGGGGCAGTAACACCTCGCCCCGCCGGTTCAGGTAACCAAACCATTCGCCGTGCTCCGGGTCGGGGAAGTGGGCCCAGGTGTAATCGTGTACCCGCTCAAACCACGTCAGACAGTCGGTATTGCCCGTTAGCCGATAGCCTTTGAGGAGGCTGATAAGTGTTTCGACGTGCACCCACCAGAGTTTCTGATCCCATTCGAGCTGCTGGGGAGGGTAGCCCTTCGCGTCCATGAAATACAGAATCCCACCGAATTCGGTATCCCAGGCGTATTGGAGGGTGTCGAGGGTGATTTTGACGGCCCGCTCCATCAGGCCCCGGTCGTTGCGCCGATGGGCCAGGTCCATGATAAACCACATGGCCTCAATGGCGTGGCCGGGGTTGAGCAACCGCCCCTCAAACGAGTCGGACACCTGCCCGTCGGGCGAAACGTTTTCACGAATCAGGCCCAGCGTTGGGTCGTAGAAGACGTCCATCACCTCGTGGATGCACTCGTCAATGGTTTGCTCCACCAGCGATTGGTCGAGCAGGTGCTCAATTTCGAGGGCCAGATTGCACAGAATCATGGGCAGGGCAAAGTTCTTCAGCGGGCGCGTGCCATCGACGGCCTTGCTCCATTGGCCTTTGGGGTTGTCGCGCCGGGCCAGAATCTGCCGGAAGGTGCGCTCGGCGAGCTGGGCCTGTTGGTCGTTGCCGGTAGCAAGCGAAAGTTGACCGAACGCCATAGTGGCGAAGCAATCTGAGAAAATATTGTACGGTTGCACGAGCGGGCGGCCATCCTGCGTCAGTGAAAAGTACCAGGGAGCCTCCATGGGCCCGTTGCTTTTCGCCTGGCCAAATCGCTGGAGAAAATCGGCTCCGTGCTGTGCGGTGGCCAGCCAGCTTTCGCGTTGGTCGGCCGGGAAGTGGGGGAGCCGGTTGTACAACATGGCAAAGGTCCAGACCTGCCGGGCTTGTAACCAGATAAACTTGTCGGTGTCGAACACGCTGCCATCCCGGTTGAGGCAGGTAAAAAATCCGCCATGCGCCCGGTCGATGGAGTGGGTTTGCCAGAACGGTAGCACATCGTTCAGCAGCACATCGCGGTAGAGTGGGGCGTACGAAGAAAGATCGGTTGTCATGGAATTACTGCGACAGCCAGTTATAGGGAAAATGGGCGTAGGTGATGAGGGTGTAGTTATCGCGTTCGTATAAAACCCCAATCTGCCCGTCGGCCTGTACGACTAAATCCGAGTAAGCCGCCGAGCCACTGTACACCTCCCGGCCCCGCGACCAGCTTTTGCCGTCGTCGGTGCTGTAGCGCACGGTTAGTTTCTCGCGCTTGGTTTGGCTGTTGGCATTGCTAAAGAGCAGTACCGAACGGCCCTCGGCGGTTTGGTAATTAACCATCGAACCCTGACAAACGGGGTCGGGCAGGTCATTCGAAACCACCACCGGGTTCCAGGCCGCGCCCGCCGTGGGCGACCAGGCCATGAGCCGACTCTTCACATCGCCCGATTGGTTCCGAATATTCATCAGCACGCCACCGTCCGATATTTCAGCGGCCGTACTCTCGTTGCCACCCGCGTAGTCGACATCGGGCGAGAGTTTCCAGGTTTGGCCGTGGTCGTCGGAGTAAAACGCATGAGCCCGGTAATCTCGGAAGGCGCTTTGTGGTGCCCCGGCCGAGTGGTTGGCGGCCACAAACAGGCGGCCCCGATAGCGACCTTTGGCCAGTTGCAGCGCATGGCCGGGCGTGTTGGCATATGAACGCCAGTCTTCGGCAAACGCATAAGCCGGGTTTACGGCCGGTTTGTTCGGGCGGTTTACCTGTGTGGTGATGTTTACCGGCTCCGACCAGGTTTTACCACCGTCGGTGCTCGTTTTGTACCAGACCTCCCGAATCGCTTTCCCATTCCGCACGTCCGACTCCGACGCCACGCCCGTGTTGTACACCAGAAACAGCCGACCGGCCGGGTAGCGCGGGTCGGTTAGGTCGAACACGGGGGCGGGGTTGCCGGCCTGTGCGGTGCCAAAGTCGGCCACGAGGGATTGCGGACCCCAGGTTTTGCCGTTGTCTCGGCTGATGCGCAAGACAATGTCCACATCGCCAAAGTCGCCACAATCGTTGCGACGGCCTTCGGCAAAGGCCAGCAGAGCGCCATCGGGGGCTTTCACAACGGCCGGAATCCGGTAACAACCGTAGCCTTCGTCGCCATTGCGAAAAACAGCCACTTCGTCGGGAAGGGCCGAAACCGTTGAAACCGGGAGGATTGTTTGACCCACCGCAGCCGGTTGCGGAGGGCGGCAGTTAATTAGTAGGAGTGAGGAGAACAGCAGGGGACGCAGCATAGCAAAGATCAGAACAGGCGTTGGAAATGATTTTCGAAGTGATTGCGCATGGCGTTGCGGAAGGTTTCGGCCGTGCCGTGTTGCAGCACATCCACGAGCCCCCGGTGCGAAACAAACTTTTTGTGCTGCACCTGTTTTTTAAGGAGCCCGCTCTTTTGCACGTACTCGAAGGCGGGTAGGAGCATCTGCTGAAACCGCTTGAGGGTTCGGTTACCCGTAATCTCGTACAGCTTGCCGTGGAACAGAATCTCCTGCTCGGCGTTGAACAGGGTTTCTTCGGTATTGGTGGGCTCGTTGGCCACAATGGCATACAGCTCGTCGATGTCGCGCTGGGTGATGCGCTCAAACAGCAGGTCGCCCATGCCGATTTCGAGTACCATGCGTAGCTCGAAAATATCGCGCAGGGTTTCGTCGTCCAGAATACCGGGGTACATCGTTTTTTCGAGTAACGACAGCAGGTCGGGGTTGGTAATTACGGTACCCCGCTTCTTTTTGGTATCGACCATGCCCCGCATCCGCAGCCGTTGCAGGGCCTCCCGCACGACCGTCCGGCTCACGCCCAGCTGGGTGGCTAACTCAACCTCTTTCGGAATCACATCGCCGGTTTTGTACTGCTTATCCTGAAAAAAGTCGAGCAGGTCGGTCTCTGCTTTATCCACCAGCGAGGTCTGTTCGCCCAGCCGCAGGTCGTCATTCATTGTTGCGTAATCCATATTATGTATTACTTGATTCGTGGCAAAAGTAGGTTGAATGCGTAAAATTCAAAAACAACATCCAAAAATAAAATTTTTAGAACTACTTGGAAGTATTAAATCATACATAATACCTTTGTCAGGTAATACATAATCAATTGGCACGAATGTTTATGGACACAATCTTTACCAGACGAGCGCACTTGGGGCGTTATGTCATACTTATTATAGCCTTGTTGGGAAGTTTCCTGGCAGGGGCTCAGGTTCGGCAAGTGGAGGGGCTCGTGAAAGATGCCCGCCTGTCGGAGCCGCTGCCGGGTGTCAACGTGACGGTAAAAGGCACCGCGCGGGGTACCGTAACTGGTGCCGAAGGCCGCTTTACCATCAGTGCCGGTCCAACCGACGTGCTGGTGTTTTCGATGATCGGCATGACCACGCAGGAGGTGGCCGTGGGCAATCAAACCACGCTCACTGTTCTGATGGCCGAAAGCAGCAAGAGCCTCGACGAAGTGGTAGTAGTCGGGTACGGGCAGCAAAGCCGCCGGACACTCACGGGCTCGGTTGCTACCGTCGACCCGGCCGTGTTTAAGTCTGTACCCCGTACCAACGTGGCTACGGCGTTGCAGGGTGCGGTTCCGGGCTTGCGGGTTCAGCAAACGACTGGGCAACCCGGCTCAACGCCCGCTATCTCGTTTCGGGGGGGCACCGACTTCAACGGGGCGGGTTCGCCCTTGTTTGTGGTCGATGGGGTGATTGTCCCGTCGTTGTTTGGTATCAACATGGAAGACGTGGAGTCGATGGATTTGCTCAAAGATGCTGCCTCAACGGCCATCTATGGGGCGCGGGCTTCCAACGGCGTGGTGCTGGTTTCGACCCGCAAAGGCAAGAAAGGCCGCACGCAGGTAACGTATAGCTACAAACGTGCCACGAACTACATCCGGCGCAACCCGCTCGAATACATGAGCGCGGAGGATTACATCCGCTGGAACCGGCGCGGTTTGGGGGCTCGCTTCGAAGCCGCTCGTGCCGACAACAACACGGCCGAGATGAACAACGCCCGCAACCAATTGGCCGGGGCCTGGGGCTGGGGTACCAACTCGGGCTGGACGGCCCCCGACGGGCGCTACTCGACCCAACAGGTGACCAACGCCAACCGGGGTCTGCTGAGCAATCCGCTCTACAAGCTGCTGGTGGACAAAAACCCGTTCAACCCGGCGCAGATGGATAGTCTGATTTACCGCTCGGTGAGTCAGCGGGAGCTGGAAGACATGATTTTGCAGCAAAGCAACCTGAACGAACACTACCTGAACGTTTCGGGCGGTAACGACATGGGCAATTTTGCCCTGGGTGTCGGGAGCCTGTCGGACGTGGGGATGCTCATCGGGTCGGGTTTCAAACGCCTGAATATGAACTTCAACGGGGGGCTCAACGTCGGTAAAAACCTGACGGTATCGCTCAACCTGGCGGGTTACAGCACCCAATCGACGCCCTCGTATCTGACGGCCGATGCGGGCGGTGGTCTGGCTGGCGGAGTAGTGCAACGCTTTACGGGCATTGCCCCAACGGCCCGCTTCACCCACGACCTCACGGGCGCGATTCTGCCCGGCGTGGACGGTAGCACCTTGGGCAACCCGCTTTACCTGCGCGACAAATTCATCAACAACACCGCCGAGCAACGCTACAGCGGGGGCCTTAATCTGGAATACCGGATTTTGCCGGGCCTGAAACTGCTTGGGTCGGCGTCGGGCTTTTATCGCTACACCGGCAACGACAGCTTCACGAAAGCCTACATTTCCGGTACGGGCGGGGCACTCATCAACAGCCGCAATGCGTCGTTCAGCAATGTGCGCACGAGTCAGTACCAGTACAACGGGTTTTTGCAGTATGATAAAACACTGGATAAACACACTGTGTCGGTGCTGGGCGGGGCTGAATTCTACGAATTCCGGCAGTACGAATATGGCGCATCGGCGAGCTTAGCCGCTACCGATTTTATTCCCTGGCTGTCGGCTTCAACCAATGCCGTCGGGATTCCGTTTTCAGCCTTCTCGGGCTGGCAACGGCTGGCGTCGGGCATCGGTCGGGTCAATTACAACTACGACAACCGCTACCTGCTGACCCTCAACGCCCGCTACGACGGTACTTCCAAACTGACCAACAACCGGTACGGTTTCTTCCCCGGTCTGTCGCTCGGCTGGAACCTGCACTTCGAAGATTTCTTCGCCAAGTCGGGCCTGAACCGGTACGTATCGACTGTGAAACCCCGCATCAGCTGGGGCGAAAACGGCAGCATCACCCCCCTGGGCGATTATGCCACCATTCCGCAGTACGGCAGCGTGGGTATTTATAACGGGCAGCCGGGCTTTGCCGCGGGCAGCATCGCCAACACCAACCTGCGCTGGGAGCGGGCCAACACGCTCAACTTTGGTCTGGACCTTGGCTTGTTGAACAACCGGGTGACCATCCTGACCGACTATTTTATCCGAAATGTGTACGACAAGCTGAGCACCCTGCCCATTCCGTCGTGGACGGGCTACAGTGCCTACCTGACCAACAACGGGCAGTTGCAGAACCGGGGTATCGAGCTGGAAGTACGGGCGAATATCCTGAAGCCCGAACAGGCCGGTGGCTTGTCGTGGACGGTAGGGGCCAACCTCTTCCATGTGAAAAACTACGCCGTAAAACTCCCGAACAACGGGCTGGAACGGAACCGCCAAAGTGCTATTCAGGCGTTCGATCCCGCAACGGGCAAGCTGGCCTGGGTCGCTGGTTTGCAGGAGGGCAAGCGCATCGGACTCGACGAGGTGTGGGCACCGGCTTACGACGGTATCTATACCACGCAGGCTGAAATTGACGCCCGCGCTAACTTGGTGAACACGTATCTGCCCTACACCAACAAACGGATTAAGTTGCTGGGCGATGCCCGCTGGCGCGACATTGACCGCAACGATACCCTCGACTACCGCGACTTTGTGTTTGTGGGCCGCACCACACCGACCATTCAGGGCGGGTTCTCGTCAACGGTGCAGTGGAAAGGGTTCACCCTGTTCGGGCAGTTCGATTACTCGCTCGGTTTTGTCATTGTCAATCAGATGTATCTGCGCGGTATGTCGCAGGTGCAGGGCTCGCAAAACGGTCCGGTGGATGTTACCCAAACCTGGTCGCCCGATACGCCAAACGGTACCTTGCCCCGCTACTACTGGGCCAACTACGGCCGTAACTACTTCCTCGACGCCGGGGGCGGCACGACGGCACCGGCCAACTTCTGGCAGAAAGGCAACTACCTGGCTATGCGCGAGCTGACTCTCAGCTACGATATGGCACCTGCCCTGATGACCCGGCTCACCCGTGATCGAGTGAAGAGCTTGCGTGTGTTCCTGACCGGCTCGAATCTGGCGTATTTCACCCGCTACAACGGAACATTCCCCGAAACGGGCGGCAACGATGTCGGCCGGTTCCCGCTGCCGCGCGTCGTGACCATGGGTGCTACGTTGTCTCTTTAACTACTAATCTACCTCACCCCTGCCCCTCTCCTTCGCAAGGAGAGGGGTAACTTACCAGCCCTTCCCTGACCAATTAGGGTGTACCTATAATACCGGATGGTCGTTGACTCCACCCCTCTCCTTGTGAAGGAGAGGGGCAGGGGTGAGGTAGCTAAACCAAGACATTATGAAACTTCGTAATCTATTTATAATTACCGGGTTATGTTTTTCTTCGAGCTTGTTCTCCTGCCAAAATCAGCTGGAAGAAGTGGTGCCGCAAACGTCGCTGAACCAGCAATTGGCCCTGTCGGACCCCAACGCAGCCACGACCCTTTACACGGGCGTGTATGCTTCGCTCCGAAACTACCACGGCACGCTCGTCAACCTCGGCGAGATGCGCTCAGACCTGTGGGCCGACGGCCTCTTTACCGAATCGGAAGACACGGGCCTGAAGCAGTACTGGTCGCATAACATCAGCGCGACCAACGTACCGGCGGCCAACTGGGGCGGGTTTTACAACCTCATCGACCGGATCAACACGGTCATCAAACTGTTTCCGCAGGCCCCACTGACCGAGGCTCAGCGCAAGTCGGCCCTGGCCGAAATGCACGGGCTCCGGGCGTTCGTGTACTTCACGCTGCTCCGCACCTGGGGTGGGGTGCCCATCACAACCGAACCGGTTTCATCAGTCGATAACCTCACCGACCTGTATCGGGAGCGGGCCAAAGCCGAAGACGTGATGAAGCTCATCAAGAGCGACCTCGAACAATCGCTGACCCTGTTTGGTGGCAGCAACACCTTTACCACCAAGCGGGTGTACTGGAACCGGGCCGCTACGCTGACGCTCAAAGGCGACGTTTTTCTGTGGTCGGGGACGCTCATGGGCGGGGGCTCGGCCGATTTTGCTGTGGCCAAAGCGGCTTTAGAAGAGGTAAAAGCCATCCCGGCGCTGGGGTTACAGGCCACCTATGCCGACATTTTCGACGCGACCAAAGAGGTGAACAACCGCGAAATCATTTTCGCCCTGAGCTTCGAGAAGAACGAGGCTACCCAGTCGGCCTACGGCAGTTTTCTGGTGAATACCACCCAGGCGGGTACGCTCGTGTTTGATCCGCAACCGGGCCCGGCCGTACCGGTGAGTACGGCGTTTCCGCTCGTGGCCGGGGCCAGTCGGGTGGGTTTGTCGCAAGCCATGATTACCCGGCTCACGGCCAATACCGCCGACCGTCGGCCGCGGGCTACGTTCCGCACCATGCACCGGACCACTGCCGGAAACCCGGTGGCCGGAGTGATGCTGACCAAGTTTATTGGTCGGGTAGATGCCGGTGTGCAATTGTACGATAACGATTTCCCCATTTACCGCTACGCCGACGTGCTGCTGATGCTGGCTGAAGCCAATACCAAGCTGGGCAACGACCCCTCGGCCGACATTATGGCCGTTCGGACGCGGGCGTACGGTGCTGCGGCCCCGGCCTTTACCAACGGAAGTCAGCAAGCAAACATGGAGGCTATTTTGGACGAAAACCTGCGTGAATTTATTGGTGAAGGTAAGCGGTGGTTTGCTCTCCGTCGGGCGGGCGACGCCTACGTGTTCCGGGCCGTCAATCCGCAGTATCTGCCGCAGAATCAGGCCCATAAACTGGTGTTGCCCATCTCGGTCGGTATGCTCAACGCCGACCCCAAGCTGACCCAAACACCGGGGTATTAAGCAACCCGGACCCTGTCAGTGGTCGTAGACCCTGACAGTGGTCCATCGTGCTGGTGTTGCTAACCAAATCGCAGGCACCTTAGACCCTGACAGTGGGAGGGTAATCTAAACCCCTGTCAGGGTCTACGACCACTGACAGGGGTTTAGATTACCCGGACCTTTTCACCAAACCATTCACCATTTCCCTAAAAAAATCATAGGTTGGGATTAGAAGTGTCCCCGGCAGTTGAACGGGGGCACCCTTTACCACATTCGATATGTCACAAATCCATAAAATTGAAGGGCTCGTCGCGGCTCCGTTTACCCCCATGCACCCCGACGGGTCACTTAATCTGAACCTGATTCCGGCTTATGCCCAATTTCTGGTGCAGAACGGGGTGAAAGGAGCCTTTATCGGCGGGTCGACAGGGGAGGGGGTTTCGCTCTCCTTTGCCGAAAAAACGGAGCTTCTGCGGGCCTGGGGGCAGGTCGACGCCCCGGCGCTGCAAAAAATCATGCTCGTGGGCGGCACCTCGCTGGCCGAAAGCTGCGAGCTCGCCAAACTGGCCGCCGAGTACCAATACGACGCTGTGGCCGTGTTGGCTCCGTTTTATTTCAAACCCACAAGCGCGGCCGTGCTGGCCGATTTCTGCGTCGCCGTGGGCGAGGCAGCACCTGAGGTTGGCGTGTATTTTTACCATATTCCGGCGCTCACGGGCGTTTCGGTGTCGATGCTGGCGTTTCTGGAAGCCATCGACGGGCGACTGCCCAATTTCCGGGGCATCAAATACACCCACAACGACCTGATGGAGTACCGGCAGTGTCTGCTGTTTGCCGACCGGAAGTACGATCTGCTGTGGGGTTGGGACGAAATTTTTCTGGCCGCTATGGCCATGGGCGCCCGTGGGGCTGTGGGTAGCACGTTCAACTACGCTGCCCCGGTTTACCACGAGCTGATCCGGGCGTTCGACGCGGGCGATCTGGACCGGGCGCGGGCCATGCAGGATCAGTCCATTGCGATTGTCCGGCTGCTGGGCAAATACGGCGGCATTGCCACTGGCAAAGCGTACATGCGGGCCGTGGGTCTGGACTGCGGGGCGTTTCGGCAACCGGTGCAGAACATGTCGGCCGAGCGCTACACCGAGTTTTTAGAGGATCTCGAACGTATTCAATTCAACCGCTATGCTTCGCGTTCGGCTCTTATGGAGGGCGCGGTTAGCCGGTAAGGCGGGCCTTTTGGCCCTGCTGCTACCTGCTTTGGCGCTGTCGCAACCCCGCCTGAATTTGACCACCCTGCCCGATCTTCCTCCCGTTTCGGGTAAACCCAATCCGGGGGTGGCGGGTGGGTTTGCGGGCCTGAGTGGTGGCATGTTGCTGCTGGGGGGCGGGGCCAATTTCCCGGATGGTTACCCCTGGGAAGGCGGGCAAAAGGTTTGGCACCGAACCATTTACGCTTTGCCGTTGAACGCCAATTCTGGACAATGGCAGGTCGTGGGCGAACTGGGCCACGCGCTCGGCTACGGAGCCTCGGTAACCTGGCGCGACCGGTTCATCACGCTCGGAGGCAACGATGCCGAACGGCGCTATGCCGAGGTAGTAGCCTACCGCTGGGACGCCCAGAACCGCAAACTACTGGTCGACACCCTGCCCGCGTTGCCCCGGCCATTGGCTAATGAATCGGCTGCTTGTCTGGGCAATCAGTTGTACGTGTTTGGCGGGGAGTCGGAGCGTGGGGCCGAACGGGCTTTGTATGTCCTGAATCTGCTGCGGCCCGAAACCGGCTGGAAACCCCTGGCCGATTTGCCCGGTCCGGCACGGGCCTACACCGTTCTGGTGGCGGCCAAAGGTCGACTGTTCGTGGCCGGAGGTCGCTATACCGTTAACGGCCAAACGCAGGTTTTGGCCGATGCCTACGCCTACGCACCGGGCCTAAACCGTTGGGAGCGACTGCCCGACCTGCCAACACCCCTGTCGGCCCATTCGGCCGTTGCTGGTTCCGATGGGTTGGTGCTGGTGATCGGGGGCGATACGGGCGAGCGGCTGAGCCAAATCGAACGGGTGAACAATCAGATAGCCCAATCGGCACCTGGCCTTGTCCGCGATAGTTTGACCCTCCGCCGAAACGTCCTGCAACGCGACCATCCCGGTTTTTCGAAAACGATTTGGGCATATGGCCCAAAAACCCGACGGTGGACACGTTGGCAAGACCTGCCGTTTGCGGTGCCTGTTACCACTACGCCCGTCGCAGTTTCGGGCGGTTTTGTGTTGCCAAGTGGCGAAGTATCGCCGGGTGTTCGAACGCCGACGTCTCGGTTTATTTCCTTCCGAAAAGAGGGCTGATAGATGGCATGAAGAAACTGTTTTCGCTCATTTTGCTCGTTTGCGGGCTCATGCCTGCCACGCACGCTCAGATTCGGTTGGCCGAGTTCTGGCAATCGGGCATGGTGATTCAGCGCGATCAGCCCGTACACGTCTGGGGGAGTGGGACACCCGCTCAAAGGGTGCGGGTCCGGTTGGCCGATAACGAAGTGCAGACTACCGTTTTGCCCGATTCGACCTGGTCGGTGACGTTACCTGCCCGCCGGGCTTCTGCGGCTCCCCTCAAACTGCTGGTACAAACCGATTCGGCCCGGCTCGAACTGGATGATCTGCTGGTGGGCGATGTGTGGGTCTGCGCGGGTCAGTCGAATATGGCGTTTCCGGTTTTGGCTGAGCGGCATGCAGCCCAAACGTTACGCGAGGCTCCCAATCCCCTGTTGCGGCTTTATGACCGCATACCCGGTGCGTTTCGGTACAATGAACCGTTCAAAGCGCACGAAGCCCCGTATCTCGAACCGGCCCGGTATTTCAGGCCGGGACAATGGCAGGTGGCCGATTCGGCTTCGGTTCGGCGGTTTTCGGCCGTGTGTTACTACGCGGGTCGGGCCGTTCAGGAGTCGGTGGGCGTTCCGGTCGGGCTGATTCACATGGCCGTCGGAGGGTCGCCCGCAGAAGCCTGGATGCGGGCCGAAGGGGCCGTGGCAGACGCCCTGTTGCAGAGCCTGTTTACGGGTGACTGGTTCGCAAACAAAACCCTTGAACCCTGGTGCATTCAACGGGGCCACGAAAATCTGGACTCCCTGCTCCGGGCGGGGTATCCGTTGCCGCGCGGGCCGTACGGTATCCATCACCCCTATGAGCCGGGGTTACTGTACGAGGCTGGGGTGCTGCCGCTGAGTCGGTTGCCGGTCAAAGGGATTATGTGGTATCAGGGCGAAAGCAATGCCTTGAGTGAGCAACGGGCACAGCAGCACGAAGCCCTTTTTCCGGCGCTGATTAACCAGTGGCGACGCGCGTGGAACCGGCCCGAACTCCCGTTTTACTTTTGTCAGCTTTCGTCAATCAGTACCGAGAAAGGGTACAAGTCAGACTATTGGCCCCTGTTTCGGGATGGGCAACGACGGCTTGCCGGAACCATGCCTAACGTGGGTATGGCCGTTACGAGCGATGTGGGCCACCCGACGGATGTTCACCCGACCGATAAAAAATCGGTGGGCGACCGATTGGCCCGCGCCATGTTGATTCAGACGTACAAAAAGCCGTTGCTGGCCGCGCCGGTGCCCGTTCGGGTTCGTCGGCGGGCGGGTGGCTGGGAGCTTCATCTTGCCAATGCGGGGGAGGGGCTCCAAACCGCTGACGGTCAGGAGGTGCGCGGGTTTGCCCTCGGCGATGCCACCGGCCCCCATACCGAGCTGTCCGCCCAACTTCGGGGAAAAACCGTGCATCTGACCGGCCGGGGCAACGGGCAATTTCTGTACTACGGATGGCAGCCCTACACCACGGCCAACATAGTGAATAGCGAGCGGCTCCCACTTTCCACCTTCAAACTTCCGCTACCTTGAACATAAAATTAATCCCGGTACTCTGGCTGTTGGTTGGGGTAGCCGCCTGGGCCAAACCACCGGCTCTCATTCCGGCCCCGCGTCAGGTTATCTGGACAAACGAAACCTTCCGGTTGCAACGCCTAATCCGCGTGCAAGCCCCCGACGCTCAGGCGCGTGTTGTGGCCGATTCGGTGGTTGCGTTTCTGCGGCAGCACGGCGCAACGTCTACGTTTACTCGTTCAGAAGGCGGTGCTCAGGTCGTTTTTAAACTGGAGCCATCGGGTGCCTTTCGGGATAAACCGGAGGGCTATTCGATTACCGTTTCGGCAAAAGGCGCGCAGCTCACGGCTGCCACCGAGCGGGGCCTGTTTTGGGCCTACCGAACCCTGCAACAGTTGGTGCAGCCCGGCCCGAACCCCTCGCTCGCGGGTTGTCAGATTATCGACTACCCGGCGTTTCCGGTGCGAGGGCTCATGCACGATACCGGCCGGAGTTTTATCACGCTCGATACGCTACGGGCGCATCTTCAGCAAATGTCGCGCTACAAGCTGAACACTTTCCACTGGCACCTGACCGAGGATATTGCCTGGCGATTGGCAAGCGACAGTTTACCCGCCCTCACCGAGGCCGTCAATATGCAACGCGACCCCGGCGGTTTTTACACCAAAGCCGAGGTGCGCGAACTGTTGCGGTTTGCCCGCGACCGGCACATTCAGATTATTCCCGAACTCGACATGCCCGGACATAGCGCGGCTTTTCGGCGGGCAACGGGCGTCGATATGCAGTCGGAGCCGGGTAAAAAGTGGGCGAAAAGCCTTATCCGGGAGGTGTGCGCTTTGTTTGACTCGCCCTATCTGCATATCGGTACCGACGAGGTGGCCTTTCGCGATTCGATGTTTGTGCCGACCATGATGGCCGTGGTGCGCGAATGCGGCAAAGCGGTGATTGGCTGGTATCCGGGTGGCACGATGGACAGCACGGCTATTCGTCAACTCTGGATGAGCGCCCGAAAACCGTTGCCGGGCATGCGCGTCATCGACTCCCGCGATCTGTACTTGAATCATTACGCCACTCAGGCCGACCTGATTAGCCTGTTTCAACGCGACTTCTGCGATGTGCCCGAGGCTACTCCCCGCCATTTGGGGGCTATTGCTTGTATCTGGAACGACCGCCGACCGGCCTCTACGGCCCAACTCGAACGGTTGAACGGGCTTTACCCGATCCTGCTCACCTTCGCCGAGCGAATCTGGCGCGGGGGCGGTAGGCCCGAAACCGAAACGGGCGTGGTGCTTACCGACCCGGTCGCTTTTGCCGAATTTGAAGACCGGCTATTGACCCACAAACGGTTGCATTTTGGCCAAAAGGTGTTTCCGTATGTTCGGCAGAGTGGGCTTCATTGGCGGATTCTGGGGCCTTTCCCAAACGGCGGCAACCTCAATGCGTCGTTTCCGCCAGAAGAAGGTAACCTTCATTTTCCGGGCGTGTTGGCAACCGGGGCCACGGTCTATCTGCGGCACACCTGGGGGCAGCCGGTGGTGCGGTCTTACCTGCCCGACCCCAAACCGAACCACACGGCCTATGCCTTTACCGAGGTGTATTCGCCCAAAGCGCAGACCGTTGGGCTGTGGGTCGATTTCCATAATTATGGCCGCTCGGAGAAAGACGCGGCCCCACCCGCCGGAGCCTGGGATCACAAGGGTAGTGCTATTTGGCTCAACGGCGAACGAGTACCTCCGCCCATCTGGCAGCAGGCGGGTTTGCGGCCCGGCAGTCTGGAACAGCCCTACCAAAATGAGCCTTACGAAGCCCGCGAGCCAATTACCGTTTCGCTCAAACCCGGCTGGAACCGGGTGCTTCTGAAACTACCCGTCGGGTCGTTTAGTACGCCCGAATACCGGTTGGTGAAGTGGCTGTTTACGGCCGTGTTTGTGCGTCGGGAGGGAGCGCACTGGGAAACTGCCGACGACCTGATTTTCTCCCCTGATCGATCGCTAAAAACGCCTTAACCGCCTATTTATGAAGTCACTTGATACGCCCGAAACCGCTACTCAGCCCAAAGCCGGTTATTACCCCTGGGTTGTGGTGGGGTTGCTCTGGGTGGTGGCCCTGCTCAACTATTTGGACCGGCAGATGCTGGCCACCATGCGCCCGGCGATGTTGCGGGATATTGCTGAGCTGGAATCGGCCACCAACTTTGGCCGGCTGATGGCGATATTTCTCTGGATTTACGGCCTGATGAGCCCGGTAGCGGGGCTGGTTGCCGACCGACTGAGCCGGAAGTGGCTCATTGTGGGTAGTTTGGCGGTTTGGTCGGGTGTGACTTTGCTCATGGGTAATGCTACTACGTTCGGGCAGTTGTATGTGCTACGGGCGGTGATGGGCGTGAGCGAAGCCCTGTACATCCCAGCCGGCCTTTCGCTCATTGCTGACTTTCATACGTCGCGCACCCGATCGCTGGCGGTGGGCATCCACATGACCGGCCTCTACATGGGGCAGGCCCTTGGTGGGTTTGGGGCTACGCTCGCAAGTTCGTACTCGTGGCCAACTACGTTTGCGGCTTTCGGGGGCGTGGGTATCGTGTATGCTGGGGTATTGGCTTTTTTTCTGAAAGAAGCCCGTCAACCGGCCGAACCTCAACAAGTACTTGCCCCAAAAAAACCGCAGACGGTTGGGGAGAGTCTGAGGCTACTCTTCACGAACCGGGCTTTCTGGGTGCTGTTGCTCGTGTACGCTATTCCGAGTCTGCCGGGGTGGGCTACCAAAAACTGGCTCCCGACCCTGCTGGCTACCAATCTGAACATCGACATGGCACAGGCTGGGCCACTGGCTACCATTACCATTGCGGCTTCGTCGCTGGTGGGGGTTCTGCTCGGCGGCACCCTCTCCGACCGGCTGGTGCAATCTCACGTGCGGGGCCGTATCTGGGTCAGCGCCACGGGCTTGTCGCTCACCATTCCGGCCTTGCTGTTGCTGGGCTTTGGTAGCTCGCTCGTGCATATGCTGGCCGCAGCAGTTTGTTTCGGCATCGGTTTCGGCCTGTTCGACGCGAACAATATGCCCATTCTGTGCCAGTTTGTACCGGTTCAGCGCCGGGCCACTGCCTACGGCATCATGAACATGACGGGGGTGTTTGCCGGTGCCGCCGTAACCAACTGGCTTGGTAGTGCCACCGACGGGGGCCACCTCGGCCGCGACTTTGCGGCCCTCTCGGCGGTGGTTCTGGTGGCCATGCTGGCCCAGATCACCCTTTTAAGGCCAGCGCAAGCCGAATTGGTGGAGGGGACGGTTTCAGATGCTGCACCGGTGGAGTAGGAGGGAGGTGGATCCGGGAGGTTTCTTGTGAATTAACGTGAGTTATTGATAATGGCTGACGCAAAGGCCTTAGACAGGCTCAGCCGGACGCGGCCCGGGCTGACCTCAAATTTGTGAGTTGCCCGTCAGCCTGAGCCTGTCGAAGGTCTTTGCGTCATCAACTAATTTTAAATCAAGAAGTTACAACCTGCGTTATCCATAATTCACGTTAAATTAGAAGTCAAAGTTCTAATTCACACGTATGATTCGCAGAGGGGGAGGTATTCACCCCCTCCATCCTCACAGTCCCACCTCCAGCCAGCGCAGCTCCAGGCGCTTCCAGATGTTAATGCCGCCTGCTGTCTCCCGGTACACCAGATACAGATCGTGTGGCCCCGACATCGGTGTCAGCTCCGTGCTGATCTGTTGATTGTTGCCCGGCACCACCGCCAGCTGCCCCAGCAAGGGACCATCGGGCCGGTCGGCACGGACTTCGAGGGTCCCCGTGAGCCCCGGTGAACTCAGGCCCGCCTTGAGCGACTTGAGCCCCGTCAGGTCGATCTTGTCGAACGCGATCCACGACCCCTTCTCGTTGTAATTCATCGACGAGGGGGCTCCGTTGCCATTGCGTCGGGCTACCCGGTCGAGCCGCTGGGCATCGGCCGCGTTGAAACGGGTTGGGTAGAGCCGCAGCAGATCCTGCCCGGTCAGGCCACCCCGGTCCACATATCGGGCCAGCACCACGTAGTTACCGCCGGGCTGCGTCAGGCTCACGCGCCCTTTGGCCGGTAAATTGGGGCTGGGCTCGTTCAAGGATAGAATGTAGCGAACCATCTCGGCGGCATCCTCGCCCAGCAACTGAGGGTGCGCCGACATCATGTGGTCTTTAGTCCAGACACCCCCTCCCCCTTGTATGATCTTGTTTGAAAGCGACGCTACCAGCTTCGTGTCGGTCGGGTTGGCTTCGTAGCGCCGGGCAATCGCCTGCCAGCTGGGGCCCACCGACTGTTGATTGAGCGCGTGACAGGACCGGCAATCGCTCTGCTCGATCAGGGTTTTGCCTTTGGGGGTGCGTTGGCCGGTAGCCATCAGTCCGGCCACATCTTCGCCTTCAGGCAGGTGGTAGAGCGCCACCGTTGCCCGTTTGGGGTCGGTGGGTCGGTCTTCCCGGTCTACAATATTCACAGCGTAGTCGACCTGAGAGTTCGGGGCAAAAAATGAGCGGTTGCCTTTCCACTGCACCTGCACAACGGGCGGTTCGTTGCCTACCCGCACGGGCAGTTGGGCCTCAGCCTGTAAGCCCTGCCGGTCGGTGACACGCACCCGGCAGAGGTAGGTGCCTGGTTTAGTGAATGTAAACGCCGGGTTGGGCTGGCGGCTCTGCACGGTTTTACCTCCGAAGAACCATTCGTAGCGAAGGGAGTCGCCGGAATCGTGATCGAAGGATTCGCGGGCCGAGAACTGGACACGCAGGGGGGCAGCGCCTACGGTTTTGTCGGCCCCAATGCGAGCAATGGGCGTGCGATTCCCCTCATTGAACTCGATGCGTACCAGAGCCGCGTCGGTATTTTTAGCCCGCCAGTAGCTGCCGTATTCAAGCACGTAAAGCTCACCAGTTGGGCTAAAAGCCATGTCGACCGGGTGGTTGAAGGGCATCTGAGGCAAAAAACGCTCGATACGGTTCAGGTCGCCGTTGGGGTGGAGGGCAGCCGTAAAAATCCAGCCGCGCATCCAGTCGTAGAAAAACAGTTTACCGTCGAAGTAAGCCGGAAACCGCCGGGCTGAGGCCGGATAGTCCTGTGCATGGAAAACAGGGCCGGCCATGGCGTTGCGCCCACCCGTGCCCAAGGCCGGAAATTCGGCCGACTCGGCATACGGGTACCAGATAAAGGCCGATTGGGCGGGGGGCAGCTCGGTGAGGCCGGTGTTGTTACGGGAACGGTTTACGGGCCGGGCCGGGTCGAAGGGGGCACCCGCTTGTTTGGTCTCAAAGTTGTACTCGTGATAAGGCTTGTTGTTGCCTACAAACAGGGGCCAGCCGAAGTTGCCGGGCTTCCGGGCCTGGTTGATCTCATCGTGACCCCGTGGGCCGCGCCGGAGGCTGTCGTTACCCGCGTCGGGGCCTACTTCGCCCCAGTACAGGAAACCCGTGTGGGCATCCACCGAGATGCGGAAGGGGTTACGGCAGCCCATGACGTAGATTTCGGGGCGGGTCTGTGGGGTGCCCGGCGCAAACAGGTTGCCGGTCGGAATGGTGTACGAACCATCGGGCTGAGGTCGGATGCGGAGAATCTTGCCGCGAAGGTCGTTGGTATTGCCCGACGATTTGAGGGCGTCGAAGCGCAGCCGACCGGGCCGGTCGTCGAAGGGTCCAAACCCGTCGGACTCAAACGGGTTGGTATTGTCGCCGGTGGAAAGAAAAAGATTGCCGTCTCTATCGAACGCGAGCGAGCCGGCCGAGTGACTCACGCCCTCGTGCAGCAGGGGCACGCGAAGCATCTCAATGCGGTTGGCGAGGCCGGTGGGGGTCAGCTCGAAGCGGGCGAGTACGTTGGCGTATTCACCGTTGCGGGGCGTGGGGTCACCGTAGTACAGGTAAAGCCATCGATTGGTGGCAAAGCCGGGGTCGAGGGCGAGCCCGAGCAGGCCATCCTCTCCGGTAGCCCGAACGGCCAGTTTGGCAATCTGTTTTTTCTGGCCGGTGCGGGGGTCCAATTGGTTGAGGGTGCCAATTCGTTCGATGTAGTACAGGATGCCCTGGTTGTCGATGGCGAGTTCCATGGGCTCGTTGAGGTCGTTGTCGAGAACGACCTTGGTAAAGCGGGAATCGTCGGGTCGGGGCGTATCTACGGGCAGGGTAAAAGCCTGCGCGGCAAACAAACTCAAGAGCAGGAAAAACGTTCTCATTGTTGAACCAGTATACCCCCTAAATAAAACGCGTGGGGCTCATATACTTTCGGGTTGCTCATTGTTTGGTTTCTTTTTTTCAGGATGGCCACTTTATCCAGCCGAGCCGGTGACAGACGAATCTCGACCTGATGCAGGCCCGGTTTCAATCCTGAAATGAGGCTGTAAAACATCCGGTAATAGGTGCAATAGGCATCGAACCGATCCAGATACCGGGGCGGATCATTATCAATTTTTACCATGATTTGCCCAGCGCCCGGCCCCACCACATCCACAATGCCGAAGCTCGTGCCGCTCGCCTGAAACCGAATGGATGCGGCCGTATCGGTCGTGGCATACACCCGGGGCAGAAACTGCGCGTACGCCTTGCCCGTCGTTACCGAGTCCACGGCCTGCCAGTTCCCTTTTCGGTCCACGGCATCGGCCAGTATAAGTGTAGCCTTCTCCAGATTGTCAGCCACGAGCGGTTTGGGTAGCCGCCGACGGCCCGGTTTACCCACCGAAGCCAGACTGAGCAGGTGTTTCTGGACTGTCTCGGCATAAACCCGCTGCCCGGTTTCGTTCAGCGGATGCACGCCATCTTCCGAAAAAACGGGTTTGTCGGGGTAGTCTTTCGGCTTGCCCTGCATAATCATCTGGCCGTTGAGCACATGCCGCACGACAGGCAGGCACATGGCTACCGAAGGCAGGTTGTAATAGTCGGCAACGGCTTCCATAGCCGAGGCCGATACCGGAAACTGCCCCCGTCCGTAGTGGTCCAGCTGTGGTTTGGAGAACGTGTACACAAAACATATGTCGGTTTCGGGATTCGCCCTCCGAATCTGCCGGACAATGCCTTCCATGGATGCTTTTACGGTCGTCGATGGTCGGCCCTGATCGTTCACCGCAAACTCCACAAACACCAAATCGGGCTTGTACGCCAGCACATGCGACCCCACTCGGTAGGCTCCAAAATCGGAGCCGGTACCACCAATGGCTGCCATAATTGGCTCGAAACGGGCCGTTGGGTACTGCTGCCCCAGCCACCGAAACGTTTGGTCGCGCCAGCCGCCATCGGCGCGGGTGATGCTACCGCCGAGATACGCCACCCGAACTGGTTGACCGCTCTGGATTTTGGCGAAAAAGTAGGGTAGGCCCCCCCGATAATTGGCCTCGGTGGCCGAACGAACACTATCCTGAGCCGTGGCCGGAATGGAGAATAGGAGGAAAAGAAAAGCGAGTCGGAGCATAAAAGGGTGTATTAATACCAGCCTACGTGCTTGGGCTGGGGTAGTATTTGTTTGGGAACGGAAAGGCTCATGCCCTGCCAGCTGGCTTTCAAAACGGCTGCATCAGGCTGAATTTGCGGTTGCATGGCTTTGTGGTCGGGCGTGGGTGTCCCGACGGAAAGGGTCAGTCCCCAAATGGCTTTTTGCAGATTATTCAGGTCGAAACGGGTCGCTGGGCCGCTGTAGATAACGTAATCGAGCCAGGCGGTGGTACCGTTACCGCCTTTTTCCCAACGGCCCGGTCGCGTATCCAGAGTAGCCTCAAACAGATTCAGATTTAGCGGTAACCCTTCAAGCGTCAATCGAATGGGTTGGTTTGGGCCATTGGGTAGACGCAGCGAGTCGGGTAATTGAACATTACCCAGTTCGAACCGTAACCGCAGATCGCGGGCTTCAAAGGTGCCGTCTTTCAATAAATCGATATGAATGTGTTTGTCGCCGGCTCCTTTGCTCAGGTTGATGGCGGCCAGCACCTTGTCGTCGCGCTGTTCACTGTAAAAACTGGCCGAGCTGAAATCATACTCGTCGTGCAGAAACCGCAGTTGCAGATACCGGGGCTTGTCGGGCGTTCCCCAATAGGCCAACAGCGGCCGACGCTGATTCCACATCGACGAGCGGTTGCTTGTGGATAGGGCAAACCGGTCGGTGAGGTAACTCGTTCCCACAATCGGGGGCGCGTCGGGCTCAAACACGTCGCGTTCGGTGCGCGGGTAGGTGGGTTTGGTGAAATACGCGAGCAGATGAGGGGGGAGCCGATGCCGCAACCGGCCGTAATTGCCCCAATCGAGGGCTTTGGGGTTTTCAGTAAACAGTTTGCCCTCCGAAGCCTCGTGCAACAGATTATAAAAACCCGGCAATACCAGCGACCGGTACGCCCGGCTGTGTGGCCCGCTCCATTGGCCCGATGGGGCATGGTAATGGCGGGCAAGCATCGACCAGGCCAGCGTGTACAGTGAGTCGATCCGTTGGCGGGCGCCCGGCTCTACAATGTGCAGTTGCATCCGGTTCAGGTCTTCGAGGGCCGTAATCGTATAGGTGGGGCTGTTGTATTCCGTGAAGCCCCCTTTTTGCAGGGTGTATTGGTACAGGGTTTCGATCTTATCGCGCCCGTAGGTTTGCAGCGTAGGCAGGTCGAACAGGTGCCCAACCAGGTAGGTCACGTAGCTCCCCATCACGGCAATGTTGGTGTAATGCGGCCCCATGTTCCGTTTCTGAATGGCTCCGGCCGCCAGCACCAGCGACCGGCGCACGGCCTGTTGCAGGGCAGGGGGGAGGGCTGGGCCGTGGCTCATCCAGACGTCGAGCAGGGTCACGGCATTGAAATCGGCCATGTTAAAATCCGGGGGCGATTTCTTGGTTTGCAAAGGCTCTTCGAGATAATACCCCCAGATGCCCCGCGTCGGTGAGCCGGTCAGGGTATCCTGCAAGCCCACGCATTGGGCAATGATACCGTGCGCCCGGTCGCGAAATTGGGCGTCGCCTGTGTTGAGCAGGGCCAGCGCATACACCATCGACCCCCGAATCTCGTGCAGCGTGCCGGAGGTCGCGTCGCGGTGGTACTGGTAGCCGTCCACGGTTGTCGAAAGCATCCGGGCCTTGTCGTCGTATCGTTTATGAATCCCGTCGAGCAGTTTGAGCAGAGTTTGCTGTTGGGGCGCACTCAGCCGGATCGGGTTCAGCTGAATGGCGTGGGTGGATTGCGCTGATACCTCTGTGCAGATACAGGAGAGTAAGAAAAGGTGTAGTAGACCGGATATAGCCCGATTGAAAAAGAGTTTCATGCGTTTATTGCAATTCGGCTGCCTGGTTGGATAAGTGATTCGTTGCGGCTGTTTACCTAATACACAGTACTGAAGCAGCTGTTTTTTATTTCGTGATCGAAGTCATTTTAACAGCAACCGGTTGCGAAAGCTGTTGAATAAATTGACGCAGGTAGTCGCGAAAGTAGGCCGGGTCGCGGAAACCGGGATCCGACAATTCCCAGCCGCCCAGGGCGTAGTAGGTGAGGGGCTTTCCGGTCTGCCCGTTCATTTTGGCGTAGTAACTCAGGGCAACGGGGCCTTTGGTTGGGGCCTCGCCCACACCGTCAAACAGGGCCTCAGGAACCACAATCGCCAGCCCGAGCCAGTATTCGCGGTTGTACGATTGTTTGTCGTGCGTGAACAGGGCCACCCAACCGTCGGCTTTGAGTACCTCAACGGGCTTCTGAGTCGCCACGCGGGGTAGCCCAATCAGTAGGGTTTCGTCGCCTTGCAGGTTATGTAGCTGTACCGTGTTTTGGTAGGCGTACATACCCGGCCAGATAGTCGGTTGCTCCACCAGCCGGTAGTCGCGGTCGGGGCGGGGTTTACAGTGGCGATGGTCGAGTTCAAGCGCGGCCCTGACTGGTCCCGACGCCAGCACCCGAAGCCGACTGCTTTCAACGGTATGCACCGAATCGGTGGCCATTACGCCCATGCGGTACAGCCCGTTGCCAATCTGCAAACCTACGCCCCCAAGGCCAAGCGAAAGCCCTTCGGCGTTGCCAACCGGCAGTACATCGCGGCCCCAATCGCGCAGCACGTGGTAATTGTCGATTACGGCGCCGGTGGGGGTCAGCCCTACGCTATCGGGCGATAGGGCCGGGGTTCGTTTGCCAAACAAATCTTTGGCGTTGCGCCCATCGAAATAGTGCCGGAACCCCACCTTATCGTTTTCCCAGGTCGGACCATCGGTTTGGTACGGTTGGTAGCCCTGCCGAATGGGCAATTCATGGGCATAAAAGGTATCTTCGGTCAACGGTCGCACAGGGGTGTAGGCACTGCTACGCTTGCCAAACCGCACCCGTACCCTGTTCGGATAAACAGGTAACGTATCAACGGTATGTACCACCAGCGAACGGCTTGCTTTGGCCGGTACGTCCATCACCCAGAACAGTTCATCCCATTGGCCGTCGGCATCGGTATCCTCCAACTGAGCTGGCATTGTCTTCCCGGCTTCGTCAATCAGCACCGGATACAGCCGGACGTTTGGACTCATTCCAAGTGCCTTGCGACCCACCCGCACCGGTTTCTGGGTCAACGCTACCCCCGACGCGTTGCTGACATGAAGCGTACCGAGTTTTTTGCCCGGCGGAGTTGGTTCAGAAACCACCCCGCCGGTGAGAAGCAGAGCGAAAAGTAGGAGAGAAAGATACATGCGTGTAATGGGATGTTGCCGCTCCGGCGGACCGGTCTCTACGGGGTAATCGTCAGTTGCAATTGGCGTACTACCTCTTTGGCGGTTTCAACGTCGCGGTTCATACCGATGAACGTAACCGTGTAGGTGCCCGGCCGGGTGAAGGTGTACAGGTAAGCAGGCGGCATGTTGGCCCCCGTGTTTTTCACCGTCAGGCCCACGTCGGGGCGCACCGTTTTCAGATTCACCGCCGACGTGATGAGCCAGTCGTCGTTATCCTCAACGCCGGTAGCGGTGCCGGGGTCGAGCGAGATGGGATAAGCCGTCCGGATCAGGATGCCGCTGGTATTCGACAGGCTGTTGGCTGCCGAGATGCCGGCCGTTCCGACGTTCCAGGCCACGGCGTTGTTTTTCTGGCTCACCTGCACCCAACCTGTGTTGGCAAAGGTGTTGAAGAGGTTCGTGACCGTGCCATCGGGTAGCCGGTTAATCAGCACCGCGTTCTGAATTTGCCACCGACGCTGAGCCGCTGCGGCATTCCGTTTGCCAATAAACCGGAAGGCAATGTTCACCTTTTCGGCCGTGGCAAAGTCGTTCAGATTCAACGAGTCGGAGGTGGTAAAGGTGGTGGCCAGCGTGGTGGGCCAGCGGGTGTTGCGGCTCGTGATGTCGGTCCAGCGGGCGGCCGTTACACTTGCGGCATCATACCCAGCCAGATTAGTCGAAACGAGCAACCGCAGCGAATCCTGACCGGGCAACACGCCCTGCTGCATGGAGCTTTGAAACACAAGCCGGTTTTCGCCTGTGCCGCTCGTACGGGTGCGCTGTTCGTACCGACGGCCAATTTCGCCGGAAAAGAAAACGACCTGATCGATGTTGCCACCCGTAAAGCTAAACCGGACGGGCTCGCCCACGCGGAACGTTGTTTTTTCGGTCGAGACGGAGAAGGCATCCGGAGCCTCAACCTGTACGAGTTGGCAACTGGCCATCAGGGCCACGAAGCCTATTGAATATCGAATTGCTTTCATGATGGATGTTTAGTTTTTGGTTTTTGGTTTATCGTTTTTGGTGTTTCCCAGTTCGGTTTAGAGGACATAAACTTTCTGTTCCATGAAAGGCTATGTTCTGCACTCGCCTGAACCAAAAACCAAAAACGATAAACCAGAAACCCCTTTACCAGCCGGGGTTTTGTGTAATGGCCGGGGCCCGGTCGATTTCGGTGGCCGGAATCGGCAGCAGGGCGTGGCGTGGGAAATTCTGCACCAGGTTGTTGGCGGCTACCGTAGCGGCCGTCTGGAGCGTTGAGGGTGCGTTGGCGGCTACGTCGGCCTGAATCCGTTGCATGGCCTGTTGCAACATGCCCCAGCGCAGGAGGTCGGCCCGGCGGACACCCTCAAAACACAACTCCCGCGACCGCTCGTCCATGATGTCCTGCACTGAAAACGTGGCCACATCGACCGTGGGAGACGGGGTACGCGGGTTTTGTCCGAAAGCCCGCCGACGCACCTGATTGTAGTACTCCACGGCTTGTGCACTTGGTGATCCATTAATGCGCAAATCGGCTTCAGCGGCCATCAGGAGTACGTCGGCGTAGCGGATGATTGGGAAGTTGCACGAGGTGTTGTTCTGTAAGCGGACCTGCGGCACGTTTAACTCGTATTCCCGACGCCATTTGCCCACGGGCCGGTCGTACGCGGTAGGGTAGGCACTGCCAGCAGCCGTTACGTTGACAGCCGTAACCCGGCCACCCTCTACTACGGCCGTAGCGGCTGCACCCGTCCCGGCCGTGGCCGAAAAACTCACCGTGGGGGCCGATGTATAGCCCTGCCCCGGATTTTCGACCACGATGGAGCTGATGGCCCCCGTGGGCGAGGTGAGCGCCAGCGCGGTAGCGCCGGTGCCACCCCCGCCCGTCAGGTTCACCCGCAGAATATCGAACCGGTTGGTGGTGTTGTCGCGGTAAATAAACGGGGCAATGGCCCAGTCGCGCCGTTGGTCGCCGGGGGCGAAGAGCCGGAACAGGCGGTTGTGCGCCCGGTACGTACCCGACGAAAAGCCCACGGGCGCGTTGGCGCTGGCGTTGGGGCTGGTTACGCCCATGAGCGCACCCAGCTGCTGCGTCACGGGGAAGCCCGTAGCGGCAAAGGCCCCCGTCTGGTTCGATTTCGACAGAAAAGCCGCGTCCCAGATTCCCTCTGTTATGTTGGGGTCGTTAGCGTTGTTCTGCATGTTGTTGATAAACAGCCGGGCATAAGCCGGGGTGTTGGGGGCCTGCGGCAGCGGTGTTGCGTTGAGGCTGTGCGCGTTGCTGGCAATCAGTTTCTGCGCCCACTCCAGAGCCAGGCGGTACTTGGCCCCATCGTTGACGGGGTTGCCCGCCATGCTCATGCATACCCGCACCAGCATGGCCTGCACCGCCGACCGGGTCACGATGGTAGGCGTGCCGGTCTGCTGAATGGTCTGCACCAGTGGCTCGGCCTTCGTCATCTCGTCGATGATAAACTGATACACGTCTTTAGCCGGGGTTCGGGGCAGGTTGAAATTGGTGCCCATGTCCGTGGTCAGCTGGGTTTTCAGCGGCACATCGCCGAAGTGAGTCACCAGCAGGTAGTAGTAAAACGCCCGCAGAAACATAGCCTGCCCCTTGATGTTGTTCCGGGCCGTTTCGTCCATTTTTGGAATATCCACCACGTCGAGCAGTACGCTGGCCCGTTCGGCCCCGATGTACAGGTTACGCCAGAAATTGGCAATGTTGGCCTCGTTGCTGCCAATGTTGTACAGCTCGGTCAGGATGGTGCCGTTGGTGACCCCGTTCCGAAAACTCTCGTCGGCTCCGGCCACCAGATACCCCCAAAGGCCCTGCCCATAAAGCTGATCCTGCGAAAGCACGTTGTACACGCCCGCCAGTTGCCCCGAAAGCTGGGCTTCGGAGGTAAAGGTGGTGGGCCGAAAGAAGATGGGTTCCAGACTGACGTCTTCCTGACACGAGGTGGTCAGCGCCAGCACCGAACCTAACAAAAGGGTGATGTATGATTTTTTCATGGAATTGCGCTGAATGGACGGTTAGAACGTGACGGTAGCACCGGCTGTGATTGTGATGGCGCGGGGGTAGGGCGTGAAATCGTAGCCACCCGCCAGCACCGAATAGCCTGAGCTGGGTTGAATAAACGTGTAGCCCGTGCCGGTTGCCGTAGCGTTGACACCCGTACCCCCAATCGGGCTGTTGGCCGGGTTCGGTGAACGGTACGTCGATACTTCGGGGTCAATGCCCGAGTAGCGGGTAAACGTGAACAGGTTCTGCGCCGACCCAAACACCCGGATGCTGTTGGCGCTGATTTTTTTGGCCCAAACAGCGGGCAGGCCGTAGCTCAGCTGCACGGTTTTAATACGCAAAAACGATGCGTCTTCGATCACCCGCGATGAAGGCCGGGGGTTGGGCGATCCGGCGTCGCCCTTGAGGTTGTAGCGCGCCCGTGGAATATCGTTCGTTGGGTTCGAGGGGGTCCAGCGGTCGGCGTAGGTGGCAAACTGATTACCGTTGAGGAAATACCCGCCCGTCGATTCAAACGCGATTCGGTTGGCATTGAGCACCTTGTTGCCGTAGCTCCACTGGGTAAATACGCTCAGGGTGAGCCCTTTGTAGGTAAAGTTGTTCGACAAACCACCGGTGTGGATGGGTAGCGGAGTGCCGAGGGTAGTCTGATCGTTGGCATCCACTACGCCATCGCCGTTGATGTCTACGTACTTTGGGTCGCCGGGCTGCACGTTGGCCGAGTAGGTGGGTACGCCGTTGCGCAACACGTAAGCCCCGTTGGCCAGCCGGTCGAAATCGTCAAACTGATACACCCCGCCCCACTTGTAGCCGTAGAACTGCGAAATGGGGGCTCCGGCGCGGGCTATCCATGCCGACGCGCCACCGGGCAACCCCCAGGCCGTGAGTCGGGCGTCGAGGCCGTCGTAAAAGTTCAGGATCTTGCTCCGGTTGAAGCTGATGTTGAAATTGCTCGTCCAGCTAAAGTTTTTGCGCTGCACGTTGGTGGTTTGCAACGTAAACTCGAAGCCCGAGTTGCGGAGGTTCCCCGTGTTCTGAAACTGTGAGTTCGTTCCATTGCTGTAACCTGCCAGAAACGGAAGTGGTACACCCAGCAAAAAGTTGCGGGTCCGGCGGTTGTAGTAGTCGGCTTCAAGTTCGATGCGGTTGTTCAGGAACGACAGGTTCAAACCGAGGTCAAACTCATTGGTGGTTTCCCAGGTCAGGTTGTCGTTGCCGTAGAAAAAGGGCACTACGCCAAGGCTGTAATTATTGTTAAACGGGTAGCCGTGGCCCGTGTTCAGGGCTCCGTACTGCGAGAGGTAACTAAAATCGCCCACTTTGTTGTTGCCCACAGCCCCGTAGCTGAGCCGCAACTTGCCGTCGCTCAGAATATAGCTGAATTTCTTCATGAAGGGTTCTGCCCCAAACCGCCACGCAAACGCCCCCGACGGGAAATAGCCCCACTGCTTACCGGGCGTGAACTTCGACGACCCATCCGACCGGGCCGAGAACGTAAACAGGTAGCGGTCGCGGAAGGTGTAGTTGGCGCGAGCCAGAAACGAGAACATCTGCCAGTGCGAGCCCGACGTAGCCGGTCCTGTAGCCGTACCCGTGTTGAGGCTGATAATGCCGAGGTACTCGGTGGCGGGCGGGATGTTGATGACCCGGAACCCGTGCGAGGCCGTGCGGGCGTACTGGTACGTGAACCCCACGAGGGCGTCGAGGCTGTGGTCTTTGCCGAACCGGTTTCGGTAGCTCAGGATGTTCTCGTTGAGCCAGTTGCCGTTGATCACGTTGGTGTACCCGCCGTTGATGCCGTTGGGATTGGCAATGGCCCCGGCCGCATTGCGGAATAGGTTACCCTGAATGGTTTGTGAGTTGTAAAACGTCTCCTGCCGCAGGGTGGTGGTGTTCAGGCCGCCCGAAATACGCAGTTTGAAATGATCCAGAAACGAGTACTCCAGATACGCGTTGATGGTAGCCGTGTTGTTAATGTTTTTCCGGTACTCGTTTTGTGCCTGTACCAACGGGTTAATCAGGTTGTCGCCGAGCGAGGCCGTGCTGTTGCCGCTCGAAAAGTCCTGAAAGGCGATGCTGTCGATCAGAGCCGCAGCCAGGTCCTGATTGCCCAGCCCCGATACCGGGCGGTACTGCCACATGCCCTGCACCACCCCGCCCCCGTTGGCCCCTGAGGGTACCGTGCCGTAGGTTGAGGTGTTGGCGTAACTACCCGCGAGCCCGACTTTCAGGCGGCTCCGGATGTGCTGATCGAGGCTGAAACGGCCGTCGTACCGGCGTAGACCCGTGTTGATCACAATCCCTTTCTGGTCGAAAAGCGAACCCGACACGGCAAACCGGGTGTCGGCGTTGCCCCCGCTGATGTTGAGCGAGTGGGTCATCTGCGACCCCTGCCGCAGCACCTGATCCTGCCAGTCGGTGCCGGCCACATTGCGGTACGATTCGAGGGTGTTGTTGGGGTCGTTTTGGCCGAGGTAAATGGCCCGGAACCGGTTGAAGGGCGCGGCCGGGGTGCTCGTGATGCTGTCGAGTTCGAGCTGTAGCCGTACAAACTCGTACGGGCTCATCATTTTAACCCGGCGCACGTCGCGCTGAACCCCGCCCGACACGTTGTAGGTAACCCGCACCGGGCCGGGTTTGCCCCGCTTCGTGGTGATCAGAATAACGCCGTTTGCCCCGCGGGCACCGTAAATGGCAATAGACGACGCATCTTTCAGCACTTCGAGCGATTCAATGTCGTTGGGATTGATGGCGTTGATGTCCATGTTCTCGATCGGAAACCCGTCGATCACAAACAGGGGCGACGAGTCCTGACTGACCGAGCTGCCCCGCACCACAATGTTGGCGGCCGAGCCGGGCTGACCGTCGCCGGAAGTAACCACGACCCCGGCAATGCGACCCGCCAGTGCCTGATCGTACGAGGGAACCGAAGCCCGTTGCATCTCTTCCACGTTGGCCTTGCCCACAGAGCCAGTCACGTCTTTTTTCCGCACTTCGCCGTACCCCACCACGACCACCTCTTCCAGGCTGTTGTTGTCTTCGGCAAGGGTAACGGTCAGTTTTTTCTGGTTGCCCACGGTCACGGCCTTTTTCAGAAATCCAATCGAGCTGAACAGGAAGATGCTGCGCTCAGAGGGCACCTGGATCGAAAACCGGCCGTCGGCATCGGTGGTGGTGCCGGTGTTGGTGCCCTGCACCAGAATGTTCACGCCCGGCAGGGTACCCCCTTTGGCGTCGGCTACCGTGCCGGTTACGGTAATCCGGGTTTGTTGGGCCGTGGCAAATGGCAAGGTCAGCAGGGTCAGTAGCAGAGCCATCAGTACCGATCGGCCCGGCAGCAATGGGTGCGGGCCTGTGCGTTGAGCGGCCCGGCCAGTAGTTCGGGGGCGTAAAGTTGGTGTCATAAACATACGAGTGAAGCGGGTTGAATCAGCGGCCCGATTGGGTCGGGGGTTGGTTATTGAGCATTTTTTCGATTTCGATACCGGCAAACAACACCGCAAACAGGCCGTGGGTGTCGTTGTCGTAGAAGGGGCGCGTGAGGTAGTAGTTCACATCTTCGGAGCACATGGTACCCATACAGATGTTGTGCACCGTGCCGTCGGGGTCGATCTGGGTTTTGAGGGCATCCCAGGCGTTCATGACCGCCGGTTTAAATCGTTTGGCGTCGAGCCAGCCGTGCTGAATCCCGCGTGCCATGCCCATCGCGAAAATGGCCGTTCCAGACACCTCCCTGGGTGAGTCGGGCCGGTCGAGCACGTTGAGCCAGAATCCGCTCTTGTCCTGCAGGCGAGCCAGCGATTCCATGTGTTTGCGGAAATGATTCAGTATGGGTTTGTACCGGGGGTGGTCGGCGGGGAGGTTCATGAGTACCTCACTCATGGCCCACACGGCCCAGCCGTTGGCCCGCGACCAGTGCGGGAGTTTGGCCGGACGGTTTGAGTAGCGGGCGTGCATGTAGAGGTTGGCGTCGGCGTCCCACACCTGTTCGTTGAAGCCCATCACCTGACTCGCGGCATCGTCCAGAAAGGCTTTTTTCTGCGCCGGGTCGGTCACGTAGCGTGAGGCCTGCACCAGAAACGGGATGCCCATAAACATATCGTCGACCCAGGTGGTGTATTTCTCCGGTGTAGTGCGGGTGTAAATGCCCGAGCCCGGCAACCGAAGCTGTTCGTTCTGAGCGTAGTGGAGCATTTTGTCGATAAACTGTACGTACTCCGAGCGTCGGGCAAAAGTTGGTTGTTGCCGTAGCCGGTACACAAACGGGATAGAGGGCGCGAGCGTGAAATCGAGCAGGGGCGTGTTTACCAGATGGTAGTTGGCCGAAGTTACGGCGTTGAGAGCGCCTACCTGATGACTCACAAACGGGATACTTTCGAGCTGGAAATCGCAAAACCGGCTGGCGTATTCGTCGTATTGTTTCTGGCCCGATAGTTCGGCTAAGTGCTGCATGGCCCAGGCAACACCCCCGTTATGGTAGTTCCAGTGGTAGTTGGTGCCCCATTCCTTCGAGTCGATCAGGTCGCCCAACACATCAACTTTCGGAATAGTCCAGGTTACGGGGCTGTCGAGACCAACATACATTCGCCCAAACCGAATCTCTTTTTCGGGCCCGTACGCCGTGCGCAGGCCCGTGCGGGCGTTGGCCGTGGTCGGGTTGGCAAACGGCCCCATGATAAGCCAATTGGTCATTTTGGCCACACGGGGGTCTACGTCGGGCACGTTGGCCAGCCCAATGGCCGGGTAGGTTATTTTCTGGGCCAGAATCGCCCCTTTCTGGCTCGGCGGTTGCAGGTACACCCGCCATTCGTTGCCGCGCGTTTCCGATTTAATGAGCAGTTGGTTGGCGCCTTCTTTCAGCGTCAGCTGCAACTGATTGGGGAGTTCAATGCTCCGCTCTTCGTGCTCCAGTTTGATGCTGTGGTCGCCTTCTTTTTCGTAAACTACCTGACCGTTGAGCCAGATCTTGCAGCCATCGTTATGCTCTACCTGCATGGTCAGGGTCTGAGCCTGAGGGCTGGTGAGGTGGGTGTAGGCGTAGGCAACGGCGGGTTTACCGAGAGTCAGGCTACGCCCGAAGTCGACTACGTGCAGGCCGTTGAAAGTCTGACCCACGGGCCGGGGCACCAGCTGATACCGGAAGGGGGTGTCGCGGATGAGTTTGTCGCCGATGCGCTTCACCACCGCCAGCGGGGTTTCGGTCGCGCCCGGCTGAGCCGCTACGTGGCCGCCCCAGCCGAGCAGGGCAACGAGAAACAAAGAAATCGTTTTCATGCGTATGATCTGGAAAGTCGAGCCTGTCTGGGGCAGACAGGAGGAGAAACAGCCTAAAACAATGGGGTATGGGTGAAATAGAACCTTGGCGGTATTATTTTGCACAAAGTTTATTTCTGGCGGCTCGCGGGGCTTGTCTGAATGTTGCAAATGCTGTTTCGAGTGTTGCAATGTTTGAGAAATCGGAAAAGCCCCTGTCAAATTGAACGACAAACGGGGGTTACAATGCAGACAAGACCGTGACTGTCTCCTATTTCCATGATGGACTTCTATCCCAACCGAACTATACCTTGCTTATCGTTTCTGGCCCGATGGGCTTGCCTCCTCGCCGGTCTTGTGGGCGCATATCTGTCCCATGCCGGGCCAGTCCTGCAAACCGAAAACCGGCCGGTCATTATCTCCGACTTGTTATTTGAGCATTTCCGTAGCCGACAGGGTCTGCCCGACGACCGCATCCGGGCGTTCCATCAGGATCGGCAGGGTTACCTCTGGGTGGGTACAATGAACGGGCTCGCCCGATACGATGGGTACTCATTTCGGAAATTCTACCGGCAGCCGGGACCGAACGGGCTGGTGGGTAACTGGATCAATGCCATCTGCGAAGACAGCAGCGGGAATCTGTGGTTTGGCACCAAAGAAGGACTGAGTTTTTTCGACCGGCAACGCGAGCAGTTTACCAGCTTCCGGCAGCAGCCCGGCAAGGCAAATTCATTGGTCAACAACCTGATTACCTCGCTTTGTTTTGATCGGCAGGGGGTGTTGTGGATTGGCACAGCGGGTGGGTTGTGCGCCTACGACCCGGCCCGGCAGACGTTTCGGCAGTACCGGCAATACCCGCTCAACGAGTACATCGCCCGAATTATCCGCTCCGATGGCCCCTACCTCTGGGTGGCGACCAATGCCGGGCCGGTGCGGTTCGATGTGCGGACGCAGACCGGGCAGCACTTTCCGGTCGAAGCCCGACCCGGTCCCTACGGGGAGCGGTTCTGGTCGGTGATTGAACTGAACCGCCAACTGTACTTAGGCACGGGAGCTGAGGGTTTGCTCCGGCTCCGGTTCGATGCCAAACAGAACCGCTACGTGGGCTTTGAATCGGTGAACCGGTTTGCAGGCAGCACGGCCTCCCTCGACCGCACCGAGATTTACGATATTTGCCCGACGCCCGCGGGGGGCGTGTGGCTGGGTACCAACCGGGGCGTGGCCTATATTGACCGGCTGGGGCACCCCGACGCCCGTTTGCAACTGGTACAACACAACCCCGTGGTGGAGCAAAGCCTCAGCCACGACCGGGTATACCGGCTTCTGCTCGACCGAACGCAGGTGCTTTGGTGCGGCACCGAGATGGGGCTGAACAAGCTCGATCTGGGTCAGATGCCTTTTCGGTATTTCACCTTTGCCAATCAACAGTCTAAAGATCAGATCCGTAGTATCACCGCCGACCGCCGGGGCACCATCTGGCTCGGCACGAGTAAATCGGGCCTGTATGCTTACCAACCCGCCGACCGCTCGTCGGCGTATTATCGGCTGGGTACCGATGCCGGTTTTCAGAATTACCACCGCTCGGTGGCCATCGACAGCGCGCAACGCCTGTACGTGGGCACGCTCAATGGGGTGTTTCGGCTCGATGCCGCGCGACCTTCGGCCGTGATCGACGTGCTGCCCGGCACTACCGTGTTTGCCATGCTGACCGATTCGCGCGGGCGGGTCTGGATTGGCACCCGGCAGGGTCTGCTCCGCATCGGGCCCGATGGTAGCCGTACCAACGTGCCCATCCGAGCGGCCAATGCCGAACTGGTGCGGGCTATTTTTGAAGATCACCGGGGCGGTATCTGGATCGGTTTTGAAAACGCGGGCCTGTTTTATCTGGATCCCAATACGGGGCAGGTTACCCACCTGTCGGCAACGTCGGCGGGGCAGGGGTTGCTGGGCTCCACGGTCTACGCCATTGTCGAACAACCCAAAGGCACGATTTGGGTCGGTACCGAGTCGGGGCTGAACAAACTGACGCTTGGGCCAGCGCACCGAAATAGGGGAACCTCTACGCCGGGGCCGATAATGGTGGCGCAGTACACCGAAAAAGACGGCCTGCCCGATCCCTCAGTCAACGGTATTTTACCCGATCGGCAGGGGCATTTGTGGATGAGCACACTCAAAGGACTGGTGCGTTTCGAACCGGCCAATGCGTCGGTGCGGGTGTACCTGCCCACCCTTATTTTCAGCCATAACTGCCACTACCGCTTTCCCGACGGGCGGTTGGTGTTTGGCACTGCCGATGGGTTTGTGCTGTTCGACCCCGCCCGGATTCCGACCGACGATTCGCCCCCACGCGTGGTGATCGACAACCTCAAACTGTTTAACCGCGAAGTGAGCATCGGGCAAACGCTCAACGACGATGTTCTGCTGCCCCGTACCCTTTCTGACTTGCCAACCCTCCAACTGAATTACCGCAACAATGTGTTTACGGTGGGTTTTACGGCGCTTCATTTTGTGAACCCCGCCCGGAATCGCTACGGCTATCGGCTTGTAGGCTTCGACCGAAACTGGACGCTCACCGATGCGGGCAACCGGTCGGCTACCTACACCAACCTCGACCCCGGTACGTACCGGTTTGAGGTTCGGGCGGCCAACAATGTGGGGCATTGGGTGAGCGCACCCACCGTGCTGACGGTTGAGATGTTGCCGCCCCCCTGGAAAACCTGGTGGGCCTACACGTTGTATGTCCTGTTGCTGGCGGGGGCGCTGTACGCGGTTGGGCGGTATCTGCTGCTGGTGGCCCGTCAGCGGCAACAGTTGCTGTTTGAGCAGCGCGAGAAAGAGCAGATGCAGAAGCTCAACGGACTCAAGCTGGAGTTTTTTACCGACATCTCGCACGAATTCAGAACCCCCCTCACGCTCATTACCAGCCCCGTTGAAGATTTACTGACTAACCCGAATCTCGACCGGAAAACCCGCGCGACCGTGCAGCTGATTCAGCGCAACTGCCAGAAACTGCTCCATCTGCTCGACGAACTGATGACGTTTCAGAAACTCGAACAGGGTAAACTCAAGCTTAAACCGGAGGAGCTGGATCTAGTGGCTTTCGCCCGCGAAGTATTCGACAGTTTCGAACCACTGACGGTAAAAAATGGCCTTGATTACCGATTTACGGCCTCAACGCCTTCCCTGCGGTTTACGGGCGATCCCGATAAGCTCGAAAAAATTCTAAACAACCTCCTGAACAACGCCATCAAGTTTACGCCATCGGGCGGGTACGTGCAGTTGAAGCTGACGGTTAATCCCGGCCTGCAGCAGGTGGTGATCGAGGTGGAGGACTCGGGCAAGGGCATCACGCCCGATGAGCGGCAGCACCTGTTTGAGCGATTTTTTCAGTCCGAAACCAACAAGTATGGTGTTGGCGTAGGGCTTTCGCTCACCAAAAGTCTGGTAGAACTGCATGGAGGTCAGATCGGGGTAGAGAGTGAGCCCGGTCGGCGGACCTGTTTTACAATCACCTTGCCCGCGCCACTTGCCCCGCTTACAACCGCGGCTCCGCCGGTAGTGCGGGAGGTTGCGCCTGAGCCGCTTACCCCGGCTTTACCCACCCGCCCGGTTTTGCCGCTGCGCGACGACCGGCCGGTGTTGCTCATTGCCGACGACCATGATGATATCCTTGACTATCTCGAAGGGCTTTTTGCCCATAGTTACCGAATTGTCAGGGCTGCCAACGGGGTTGAGGCTCTGCGGGCGATTGGGAAGGGAGAACCTGATCTGATTATCAGTGACGTAATGATGCCCGAAATGGACGGGATCACCCTTTGCCGCACGCTCAAAACTGACCTGAACACCTGCCATATTCCGCTTATTTTGCTGACGGCTCGCTCGGCCATTGCGCATCAGATCGAGGGCATCGGTACCGGGGCCGACGACTACGTACCCAAGCCGTTTCATCCCGAACTGCTGCGGGTGCGGGTGCAGAGTTTGCTGGAGTCGCGGCAACGGCTGTTCGAAAAGTTTCGGGCGGGTGGGGCTGTTCTCCCTAAAGACATCGCCCGGAACCCGCTCGATGAGGCTTTCCTGCAAAAGGTGATGGACATTGTGACGGCCAACCTGAGCAACGACGAGTTTAGCGTGGAGCAACTCGGCGAAGGGGTAAACATGAGCCGGAGCAACCTATTTCGAAAACTGAAAGCCCTCACTGATCAAACCCCGGTCGAATTTATTTACTACCTCCGGCTCAAGCACGCGGAGCAGCTCCTGCTCGAACGTCGGCTGAATATTTCCCAGATAGCCTTTGAAGTTGGCTTCAAAAGTGCGTCGGCCTTCAGCAAGGCGTTTCGTAACCAGTTTGGCAAAGCTCCCAGCGAATATCTGAGCGATAAACTTGCCGGGCAGCTGTCACCCTAACCCTGCCTAAACGAGGTGACGGCTTCGGGCAAAGGCCGGCTTATTCCTCGCGCTGACTATACACCGATTTCCGGTAGGCGATACCCCAACTGGCCAGTTCCAGAATAAGCGGGGCCAGCGTTTTGCCGTGCTCGGTGATGCTGTATTCCACCGTGATGGGCTTGGTGTTCATTACCGTTCGGCTGACTAACTGATTCATTTCCAAGTCCTGGAGCTCTTTTGAGAGCATTTTGGTGCCGATCCCCCGAACCTCCCGGAGCAAATCCATAAAACCGAGCTTGTTGCCCTCAATGAGCGTACCCAAGATCTGAAATTTCCATTTGCCCGACAGTACGCTCATCGCATCGCCAATGGCCTGCATCCGAACCTGACATACGGGCGTGTCGTTTACCTGTGCCTTCTTTTTCATAGTCTGTTGTTGGTTAATCAGTTGATTATCTGATAAATGGGTAAATGTAGTTTCTTCGAGGAAACTACTTTCTAAAAGGAAACGCATAGCAAATGTACAGCATTAGCTCGGTAGTTTTGTTCTGTCATTCACCCGCCAAACGGCACTGGATCGGCAACCGACCATGATTTACAAATTTGTATTAACCATCCTGACCATGCTTGGCAGCGTAGGCTGCGGAGCTCAGACAACGAGAAAAATGGAAGAACTTAAAAATCCACTCTTGTGCGACCCGGCCGAGGGCATCTGCGCCATCCCAGATAGCACCACCGGCACCACCGTTTCGGTACAAACCGCCGATAAACCCATAAAGGTACTTTACTTCACCGACCCCATCTGCTCATCGTGCTGGGGCATTGAACCACAACTGCGAAAGTTGAAACTCGAATACGGCAACAGTGTCGAAATCGAATACCGGATGGGCGGCTTACTGCCCGACTGGAGCTACAATAGCGGGGGTATCAGCAAGCCCTCCGACGTGGCCCATCACTGGGATGAAGTGAGCGTGCACTACGATATGCCTATTGATGGTGATGTTTGGCTTGAAGACCCGCTCGCGTCATCGTATCCGCCTTCCATTGCGTTCAAAGCGGCTCAGATGCAGGACAAAGCAAAGGCGGTGCTGTTTTTGCGCGAGCTTCGGGAACTGGTTTTCCTGAAGAAAAAGAACATCGCAAAATGGGAAAACATGGCTCTTGCCGCCCGCAAGGTGGGGTTGAATGTTGATCAGCTTAAAGCCGATGTCGATGGTAAGGCCAAAACTGCCTTCGAAGACGACCTGAAACTGGCCAGGTCGATGGGGGTTCGGGGCTTCCCGACGCTGTTTTTTGCCAATAACCAGGGCAATGGCGAGGTGGTATATGGAACCAAACCTTACTCGTTTTATGAGGTGGCCGTGTTGAAACTGCACGGAAACGCCACCAAAAAGGAATACGGTAAAGACCCGCAATCGCTCTTTTCGGTTTATCGTTCACTGACGGCCAAAGAGTACGGCGAACTATCGGGTACACCGAGAGCTACAGCCGAAGCACAACTGGACGAACTGACCGCGCAGGGGTATCTGGAAAAACTGACCACCAAAAACGGCTCGATCTGGACCAAAAAGTAAGCCGACCTATCATGACCGATGCTTTGGTAAAGGTTCAGTTGTTCGTGTACGGGTTGAAGGTGTGTTGTATCCGGGCCGGAAGGCTCAGCGGATGTAATTTAGTCCGTTGAGCCTTCCGGTTTTTTATGGATTGATAAACCGGGCAACTCAGATGCAGATAACTTTTCTCTTAAATTTTGAACAATGTTCAAAATTTAAGTTTAGCTTTGCAACGTAATGATAGAACATGGGAGTCGCCGAACGCAAAGCAAAAGAAAAGGAAGAATTACGCAACCACATTTTGGCTGCAGCCATGCGGCTGTTTGCCGAAAAAGGAGTGGATAACGTAACCATCCGTAACATTGCCGACGCGGCCGAGTACAGTGTAGGGACAGTCTATGTCTATTTCAAAGACAAGAGTGCAATTCTGCATGCCCTACATACGCAGGGGTTCTCGGACCTACGAAGCCGGTTTCAGATTCTGACGTATGTGGCGGATCCGATGGAGCGGCTGAAGGCCTCCGGGCATGTGTATGTGCAGTTTGCTGTCGAGAATCCCCATATGTACCAGCTTATGTTTAGCGTTGCCGACCCCATCGATCACGTCGAGTGTGCTCCTGATGGCAAATGGCATGAAGGGCAGAGCACGTTCAATTTTTTGCGGAACATGGTTCAGGCATGCGTGGATGCCGGGCATTTCGGCGGACATCAACCCGTCGCGCTGGCGTATTTGATCTGGGGTGCAGTGCATGGTATTTGCTCACTGTCCATCATGAAGCGGGCGTCGGTCACCGAATTAAGCAACCCCGTTGGCGAAGGATTGGCCGAATTCTTACGGCTACTGGACAAGCTCTAAATTTTTTGCCCAATTAATGAACAATGTTCAAATTTAAATCGCAGTTCAAATAGTAGTCTGTAATCTTGTCATATTCCTGAAATAAACCGTAGAAATGACACTATCAGAAAACGAAAAAAAGCGTCTGCGAAACCGGTACGGTTCGTGGGCAGTGGTAACCGGAGCCTCGTCGGGTATCGGTCGGGAGCTGGCCAAACAGCTGGCGAGTGCGGGTTTTGGGCTGGTGCTGGTGGCCCGGCGCGAAGCAGTGCTGGCTGAGGTTGCCAGCGAACTGCAGCAAACCTATCAAACCGAGGTTCGGCTTGTGCTGGCCGATCTGGCCGGGCCGGCTGGTGTAGCCGCGCTCGTCAAAGCCACGGAGTCGCTCGGAGTGGGGCTGCTGGTGGCGTCAGCGGGCTTCGGTACGTCGGGGCAACTGGTCGACGCCGACCTGGAGGACGAAGTTGACATGTTGCGCGTGAATTGCGAAGCCTTGTTGCGGTTGACCCATGAGTTTGGGCGTCGGTTTGCCGGACAGGGTAGGGGTGGGCTCATTCTGTTATCATCCATGGTGGCTTTTCAGGGGGTACCCTTTGCGGCTCATTATGCGGCTACCAAAGCGTATGTGCAAACCCTGGCGGAAGGGCTCAGCCGCGAACTGAAACCGGCCGGGGTCGATGTGTTGGCCGCAGCGCCGGGCCCGGTTCGGAGTGGGTTTGGGAGCCGTGCCAATATGCGGATGGACATGGCTCTGGAGCCCGAACAGGTGGGCGTACCAATTCTGAAGGCCCTGGGTCGGCAGACGACGGTGTTGCCGGGGTGGCTGACCAAATTGCTGGTGTACAGTCTGCAGTTGGTGCCGCGTTCGATCAAAGTGCGCATCATGGAGCAGGTTATGGGAGGCATGACCCAACATCAACGCGTTGCAACGGTCGGGCTATGAGGTATTTTCTGGAAACATTGCGGGTTCGTAATGAGCTTCTTTGGGGGTTTGGGTGGTTGTGCCTCGCCGGGGCTGTCGTTTGCTTAGTGCTGACGGCCTTCAGCCGAACGGAAGTATACGGGGCAAACGTCTGGTACAAACCGGTTAAGTTTTACCTGTCGGTGGCCATCTTTTCCTGGACGGTGGGTTGGTATAGCGCATACCTGCCGCAGACGCATTCGCTCACCTGGTTTTCGTGGAGCGTAACCGTTTTGTTAAGTCTGGAACTGGTGTACATCACCGTGCAGGCGAGTCGGGGGCAGGCCTCGCATTTTAATACGTCAACCCCGTTTTACGCCTACATGTGGGTCGGAATGGCCCTTGCGGCCATTGGGGTCTCAATCTGGACAGCGTATCTGACGACGCGCTTCTTTGGCGAAGGACTTACGCCCTTGTCACCGGGTTATTTGTGGGCCATCCGGTTTGGGCTGGTGTGGTTTGTACTGTTTTCGTTGCAGGGTTTGATGATGGGTAGTCGCATGGCCCATTCGGTGGGCGGGGCCGATGGCGGGGCGGGCCTTCCGGTGCTAAACTGGAGCCGAAATCATGGCGATTTGCGGATTGCCCACTTTCTGGGGATGCACGCTCTTCAGATAATCCCGTTACTGGCTCACTACCTGCTCAAAGACCTGTGGCAGGTGATACTTATAGCGTTGCTGTATGCACTTGTGACGGTGGGCGTTTTGGTTCAGGCGTTGATGGGCAAACCGCTGGCCCATCTGTGGGCGTCTCTGGGCTAATAGGGACTGGACTCAAGGGGCTCATGTCGCCCCGGAGCACGGGTCAGGGCCCCCTCCTCTTTCTAACCAAACGTGAATTATCGATAATTGTATTACAACCAGCTGTTTAACAAATGATTGCTGACGCTTGGGCCTTCGACAGGCTCAGGCTGACTGGCGGCTCTCAAGTTTATAGTCAGCCTGAGCCTGTCGAAGGCCCAAGCGTCAGCCATTATGCATAATTCACGTTAACAAAACAGGCTGTGAAAACCTCGTTCACAGCCTGTTTGCATTACCTACCCTAAACCTAAGAACCTAAACACTTACGCCAATACGATCTGTCAATTCTCCTGACAAGCCGCGGTGATAGTCGTTGTACTGGCTGGAGATACGTCGATAAATGGCCCTTCCTGACCGGTGCTCCAACGTACAGTGCCGGTACACCCCAAGGCGGTAAGTCGTACGGTTTGCCCTTCGCAGATCTGGGTTTTGGTTGCCACAATTCGAAACACCTCCGCTGCCGTTACGGTCAGGGTAAACGGTTGGCTCAAAACGTCAGACCCGTACCGAACCCGCACCGCATATGTGCCGGGCGGCAAACCGGCCGGTACCGCAAACCGCAGACCCGTGGTATTGCTTGTCAGGCTGGCTACCGTGGCCGATTGCGCCCCCGTTAGCTCGACCGTGAAAGGGGTCACGAGATCAAACGGGCACCCGGTGGGGTCGGTAGCATAGCTTACGTTCAGCGCACTACCCGCCCGCGCTGTGGTCGACGATGGGGTGGGCGGGCTCTCAAAGGCCGTATTACCTGCCAGATTGATATTCAGGCTCGCCGTGCTGCTGAGGCCGTTGCTCGTGTTGGTTACGGTCACCGAGTACACGCCGACAGCGTTGACTGTCGCCGAACTGCCCGATGTGCTCACAATGCCCGGTCCCGAAAAGTTGTAGGTGAGTGGACCCGTAGCGGCACTGGTACTCACCGCGAGCGTCAGCAAGGGGTTGTTGCAGGGTAGTACCCCGTTGTTGGAAGCCAGCAACTGCGCGCCCGGCGGAGCATCCATAGCATTGAGCAGGGTGTTGAAATTGGCGAATCCGTCACTCAGGGGCTCACCTCGCCCTCCCGAAACCAGAAAAACCTGTTCGTTGGCGGGCAGAACCAGATTGGCCGGTGCGCCCGGTACGGCCGTGAATGTCTGCGGGGTTTGGGGCTCATTGTCGGTGCGTGAGTAGTACAGCTTGTGGATGGTGCCGGCCGTAAGCGAGGTGCTCACATCGAGGGTGATCTGGGCGTTGCCGAGGTTACGGAATGCCCGGTACGACTGCCCGTTGAGCTGCACTATCAGTCCTTTCAGATCGCCATTCGAAACCCGGCTGACCGTGGCATCGCCCACGGCTCCGTTCTGCCGAATTTCAATCACGAAATACTTGCGCGTGTCGCCGGCGTACGTGTACAGGTTCGTGCCGTCGGAGAGGTTATATCGGAAAATGATCTCTTCGGCCGTCGGGAAATCATCGCGCAGGATACCGGCCGTTCCGGTGCTGATTTGGGTGAAATCGTGGTCGTGGACAATGGTTTGCAGGTTGCCGTACGCATACCGTTTGTTCGCTTCCAGCACCGTAATGCTTTTGGGATTTTGCAGTTCGCCCCGCCCGTAGGTAAACCGCACCCGCCCGTCAATCTCAAGGGCCTGGGCCGGGTTGCCATTCTTCGGAAACGTTTCGACCACGCCGATTATCCGGTCGGGTAGGGTAATCCACTGCTGAAACGTACCCCAGTCGCTATCGAAGGTGGTGGGCCCCACGTTTTGCCGTTGCAGCCCGCCCGACGCCGAGAAAGCCGTAGCTGTTTTCGTCACGGTTGTCTTGGGCTTGATGCGGGTGGATGTGTACACCCAGTCGCGCCATTCCTGGTTAGCTGAGGTCCGAACGTGAACCTTTGAATGTACCGCCATCAGAGCCGCATTCAGTTCGTCGCGGTTTACGCCGTTGACCGTCTGGCGGCCTGCCTGGGTCGTCATCGCGCCCACAAACGTTTGCATACCGGGTAAGCCACCGGGCGAGGTTGTCCCGACGACTTCACTCGCATCCACATCGCGGCCCGAAATCGCGTACGAGAAACGGCCGTAGCGGGCGCGTGGTCCCTGAATATTACGGTCGTACACGACGTAGTTATCGGGTAGGGGTTTTGCGGTGATGTCGTTCCGGTAAAAGGATACGTTGAGAGGGCTCGGAAGCTGCTTGCGGAATACCGAGTTGTAGCCCGTACCAAACAATGCCCTGAACTGGTCGAGTTGGCCTTTCAGGTAGGGGTTGCCCGTCACAAAAACGAGCGGCTCCCCCGAAAAGCCCGATTGGCCGTTCCATTGTGTTTTCCACGATGGGGCCGTAAAAAACTCGGGCACCTCAGTTGGTTCGACGCTGATTAGCTCATAGTTGGCCGTTTTTGAGATAGCCGTCAGGGCCTCGGGTACGTCGAGCACGGCATGGATCTTGGCCAGCGAGGTGGTGGTGCCGCCGTGGTAATTGGCCACTTCGTTTTGTTCGCGAATGTAGCTGTATGCTCCGTCCGGGTAGATGCACTGGGTGTTGAGCGAAGTCACGATGGTCCGGGCAAAGTTGGTCCAGTCGGTGCGGTTTCGGTGCAAACCGGTCTGGGCCAGCACTTCGGCATACGACACGTCGCGGTTCACGTAGGTGCCACCGGCCAGCCCCGTTTGGGCAATGGTGAAATAAATGCCGCCCATGATGTCGGAGGCATTGCGCATACGGTTTTTAAAGGTGGTGGGGATATAGTCGGCAAAGGAATAGTCGGCCATGCGCCAGCTGTACGCAAACGTAGGCGACGCAAACCAGTCGTTCAGGCCGCTTGTGGTGGCTCCGGGCACTTCGTCGATTTCACCGCTGGCGCCGTGCGTATTGTAGTCGTCGGCTGAGGCATACAGAATATGCAGGAAACGGTAAAACAGATCGGGGTTGTACCGGTACTCACTCAGGGGAGATACCAGCAGCCAGTACAGGCTTTCGGCGGTGGCACCGGTCTCCCGAATGATAGGGGCGAGCCCGCGCCCACCCGGAAACACCATCGAAGCAGAGGTGGATTTGGTGGTTGTGAGCGGGGGTAAGCCGGATTGCGATGGCGGGAACGCCTGCCCCAGGTACGTACCGGCCCAACTGTTCATGGCCTGAATAAACGGGTTCGTGGCGGCTGACGTGTGGATTGGCGCGGGGAAAAAACCAATTCCTTTATCGGGTACCAACGGTACGGTGGTGGCTGTCAGGGTATTGATGTCGGCCTGCAGGGCGTTGGCTTCGTCGGTGAAGCCCGCGTTGGCGGCTAACTCCTGCCGTTCGCGGGCCACCTGAATGGCTGTCAGACGTAAATCCTCCAGGGTTCCCACCGTTGAGGCCGGGCGCATGGAAAAATCATCGAACCAGAACTGCTTGGGGCAGGGACCCTGCGGCAATGAGGCTCCGGTAGTGCCGGTGCCGGTATTGGGCCGCACCGATATCCGCATACCTGTGCGCTCGGCCTCGGTCCAGCCCGACAGGTCGACTACGGCCCGGTACTTCCGCCAGCCGGTGGTCGACGAAAACGAGGAGGCCGTGCCGGTGACCGTCCCCGACGTTTCGCCCCCGTTGGCGGTGGCCGCAGCCGTTGATTTAAACACGTTTAGCGTCACGAGCGATACGCCGTCCGACTTCATGAAAAAGCTCACCTCGTAACTGCCAGCCGCCACCGGTTGCGACAATACCTGATACAGCTTGATGTCGTTACGGTTGGTGTGCTTCGTGATGCGCATGTACAGCGACTGGTTGCCTGAGTTGCGGTCGGTGGTGGTAATGACCGAGCTACCGCTTGAGCAACCCGTTGTGGGACCCGAACAGAGGGTAGTGGTACTGCACGTTCCGGTCACGAACGTGAGCTGCCACCGTCCCTGTACCGCTGTCCCCGAAACAGTGCCGCTCAGGTTGGTGGTGTAGCTGCTGGTGCCAGCCGTGATGCCCTCAAAACCGGGGTCAGTAACCAGATTGGTTTGGGCCCGGAGGGGTAACCCCGCCAGCCAAAACAATGAGAAGAAAAGGAGTAAGCGTGGGAGCATAGAAGACAGATTGATGCACGTGAGATTCTGTACAAAGCAAGTTGTACGGCTCCTTTTGGGCTTGTCTCAGTTGGTCAATTCCTGTTCTCTATGTCTCATTGTTGGCTTCTGGCGGGGTTTTATGTGAAAAAACGCGTTTGGGCCGCCGGTTTCAGATGGCCCGGTCGAGATGAACGTACCCCCCGTCGACGTGGAACAGCTGCCCGGTTGTGTGGCTCGATTTGGCCGACAGCAGAAACGCGACCATCTGCCCAATTTCGTCGGCGGTAGTCATCCGATTTTCGAGCGGAATTTTAGCGGTGATGGCCGCGAGTTTGGCCGCCGGATCGGGGAACGTCTCTATCCAATGGGCGTACAGGGGCGTGAAACATTCGGCCACAATCAGGGCGTTCACCCGAATGCGGTACGGCAGTAGTTCCACGGCCCACTCGCGGGTGAGCGCGTTGCGTCCGCCATTGGCCGCGGCATAAGCCGAGGTATTGCCCTGACCCGTCTCGGCTGTTTTGGAGCCAATGTTCACAATGCTCCCCCCGCTTGCCTTGAGGTAGGGGAGGGCGTGTTGCGCCATCAGGTAATAATGTACTAAGTTTTTGTGCAGCGAGTCGATAAAGGCGGTGTAGCTCCCGTGTTCGAGACCTACGCCATCGTTCACGCCAGCATTGTTCACCAGTCCGTCAATTCGCCCAAAGGCGGCAACGGCTTCCTGCACAGCCCGGGCGCAGTGGTCGGGTTGGGTGAGTTCGGCCTGAATGGCGAAAGCTCGGCCACCGGCGGCTTCGAGTGTAGCGACGGCGGCCCGGTTGTCGGCCTCGTTACGACCGATGATAACCGGAATGGCTCCTTCGGCCGCGAGCACCCGGCAGATGCCTTCGCCAATGCCTTTGGCTCCGCCTGTTACGAGAATAACCTTGTCGGTAAGTTGTAAATCCATGTCTGATTTGGTTAGAAAAAAAGAAAGCCAGCACGCAATCGCATGTGGCTTTCGGTTGCTCCAACCTTTTTTATTGAACGAAAAATGAGAGTAGCCCATCAATCATCGCCGTGGAGCCGAGGTAAAGCGGGCTGCGCTGATGAATGGATTGTGGCGGAATATCCAGAATATCAAGGGCTCCGTCGATGGCTTGCCCACCGGCCTGTTCCATGAGGTAGGCGAGGGGGTAGCACTCGTACAAAAGCCGCAGTTTGCCCACGGGTAAAACAGTAGTGGGTGGGTACAGGTAAATGCCGCCCTTGAGCAGGTTTCGATGGAAATCGCCCACGAGTGAGCCAATGTACCGACCCGCGTACTGCTGCTCGTGGCAATAGTCGAGGTATTGCTGCACACCGGCCGGAAACAGCCGCCGGTTGCCTTCGTTGCACGAGTAAATGCGGCCCTGCTGTGGAATCTGCATGAGGGCGTGCGACAGAAAAAACTCGCCGAGCGATTGGTCGTACGTGAATCCGTTGACGCCATGCCCGGTGGCATACACCAGCATGGTCGAGGAGCCGTACAACACATACCCGGCAGCTACCTGCCGTCGGCCACCCTGCAAAAAGTCGGCTTCGGTGGGCTCGGTGCCTGTGGGCGAGACCCGCCGGTAAATAGAGAAAATAGTGCCGATGGACACGTTTACGTCGATGTTCGAAGAACCGTCGAGCGGGTCGATGGCGACCACGTAATGCGCCTGTCGGTTACCGGTCTGAATGATGGCGTCGCGCTCTTCCGACACAATGGCGGCAACTTCGCCCCCGTTGGTCAGGGCGCGGATAAACCGGATATCGGCCACCACATCGAGTTTTTGCTGGCTCTCGCCCTGCACGTTGGCGGTGCCGAAAGCCCCCGTAATGTCGATCAGACCCGCCCGGTTTATTTCGCGGTTCACCACTTTGGCCGCCAGCGCAATGTCGCGCAGAAGTTGCGAAAGCTCGCCCGACGCGTGCGGAAACGCGGCCTGATTTTGCATGATAAACCGGTCGAGCGTAATGCCAACGGGTAGGGCAAGCGGATGTTCGTCTGTGCGCATACGTGTGTCGTGAAAAAAGATAGCCTCCGCTCAAGCCGACGAAGGCTATCCAACTAACCTATTTTGAACTAATCTTCTTCGGTAAAGGCCCGTACGGTCTGCCGTGCCCTGCCCAGCCCATCAATGCCCAGCTCCACCACATCGCCGGGTTGGAGGTAGGTGGGCGGATTCATGCCCAAGCCAACACCCGGCGGGGTGCCGGTCGAGATAATGTCGCCGGGCAGGAGGGTCATGAACTGACTCACATACGCAATCAGGTGCGGGATGCCAAAAATGAGGGTGCGGGTGTTGCCATCCTGCCGGGTTTGGCCGTTCACGGTGAGCCACAGCCGGAGGTTGTTCACGTCGTCAATTTCGTCGGGCGTGACCAGGTAAGGGCCCATCGGCGCAAACGTGTCGCAGCCTTTACCCTTGTCCCAGGTGCCCCCGCGCTCCAGCTGAAACGCCCGCTCCGACACGTCGTTGTGCAGGCAATACCCCGCCACATACTGCATGGCGTTGGCCTCAGTCACGTACCGCGCCCGCCGACCGATCACCACCGCCAGTTCGACTTCCCAGTCAGTTTTGGTGGAGCCGCGCGGGATCTCGATGTCGTCATTTGGGCCAACGAGGGCCGTGCTGGCTTTCAGAAAAATGACCGGCTCGGTTGGGATGGCCGCGCCGGTTTCGCGGGCGTGGTCTTCGTAGTTCAGCCCGATGCACACAATTTTGGAGGGTCGCGCCACCGGTGCCCCCAGCCGTGCGCCCTCAGGGATGCGGGGCAGCAGATTTTCAAGCTGTTGCGGAATGCTGTTGATGTGATTGCGCAACCGGACCAGGCCATCTTCGGCAAAGAAAGCCTCGTCGTAGTCGCGCACCAGGGCCGATGCGTCGTAAAATTTTCCGCCCAGTTCCAGGCCGGGTTTCTCGTTCCCGGCGGGGCCAAAACGTAGCAGTTTCATAATGCTTAGTTGTTTAGACGGACAAATCCGCCGTCGATGGGGTAATCGCAGCCGGTGATAAAGGCGGCTTCGTCGGAGCACAGGTACAGGGCCAGGGCGGCTACTTCGTCGGGTTTGCCCATGCGGCCAATCGGCTGACTTTGGGCCAATTTCTCAAACATTTCGGGTTCGCGGCCGGGGTAGTTTCGGGCCAGGAACCCATCGACAAAAGGTGTGTGTACCCGCGCCGGGCTGATGCAGTTGCAGCGGATGTGATCGGCCAGGTAATCGCGGGCTACCGAGAGGGTCATGGCCTGCACAGCCCCCTTGCTCATGGAGTAGGCAAACCGGTCAGGAATTCCCACCAGGGCGGCAATGGACGACAGGTTGAGGATAACCCCGCCCCCCTGCGCCTGCATGAGCTGCACCACCGCCGACAGGCAGTTGTACACGCCTTTCACGTTGACCGACACCACCCGGTCGAAGTCGGCCTCGGTCGTTTGGTGCAGTTTCCCGACGTGGGCAATGCCGGCGTTATTGACCAGCACGTCGATCCGGCGAATTTTGCCGATCGTATGGTGTACCTGCCGGGCGTTGGCCACATCGCAGGCATGTACGAAGGCGTTTCCGCCCTCGGCCCGGATCGCATCGGCGGTTTGGTTGGCCGTGTCGGTGTCAAAGTCGAGCAGGTGAACGGTGGCTCCCTGTTGCGCAAACAAGCGCGAAATAGCCGCCCCAATTCCGCTGCCTCCGCCCGTAATCACGGCACTTTTATCGGTTAGTTTAAACATCTTCTGTCAGCGTCCAATCACTCATTCAGTCATTCTCCTCAGTGCGCTCCGTCCAGCTTGCTTCGTTTCTCGCCAGCCAGTTCAAGGGGTTTATACCGGGCGTTGGTGATTTTAAGCACCACGGGGTTCGGCCATTTGTTGTTGGTGTACAGTCGGTGCCCGTTTACGGCGCTGATGACCAAGCCCAGGGGTGTGGCCTGCCAGTTGATCGACGCATCAAAACCTTCGCGGTACTCGACCAGCTTACTGTCGTATCCTACCACGCTCACTTTGGTTTGGGCAGAGCCTTCGAGGGTTTTGAACACAAACTCTTTCCGGTCGCCGTACTTCCATTCTGTACCGCCCGGCACGAAAGCGTAGACCGCATTTTCGCGGGTGCTTTTCACAAACCAGATCGGCCCCTCGCGGGTAACGTCCCACGACCGCACGCCGTGGATGCTCTCGCCGTTGACGAGGTTCCACAAGGCTACTTCCCGCAAGAGGGCCTCCTGCTCAATCTGGATTTCGCCGTTGGGCTTGGGGCCTACGTTTAGCAGCAGGTTGCCGCCCTTGGCCCGGGTTTCGATGAGCATATTGATAATCTCGGTGCCGGTTTTGTGCGGGTCGTTGGTGGGTTTGTACTGCCAGTCGGTGCCCATGGTGTAGCACGACTCCCAGGGGCCGGGCAGCGGCTTGTCGGGTATTTTCTGCTCAGGCGTGTTCATTTGCCCCCGCGTTACGACCACGTTGGGTTGCAACTGCCAGGCGTACTCTTTCAGGCCCTCGGCCGGTCCGTCGAAAAACAGAATGTCGATTGGGCCGTAGTTGGTCAGCAGCTCTTTCAACTGGGCTTTGTCGAGGGCCATCAGACCAGGGTTGTTGGCCGGAAAATGCTGCGGGTGCTGCAACCGCCCGATGGGAATTTTATGTTCGTACAGATAATTAAAATCCTCGGGAGAGAAGTACAGGCCCACGGCAATCCCCTGTTTGCGGAAGGCGTCGAGCACTTCGCGAACGATGTCGCGCTTGAAGGGGCGGTCCGCCGACGAGCTACTACCCACACTAAAGGGCGTCGTTTTGGTGGGCCACATGCAGAAACCTGCATGGTGTTTGGCCGTGAACACCACGTATTTCATGCCCGCGAGCCGGGCGAGGGTCGCCCACTCTTCGGGGTCAAACTTTTTCGGGTTGAATGTCGCGGGAAGCTCTGTTGTGAAGCGATTCAGATAATCTTCGGAAGCCCCGGCCATCGAATGGCTAATCACGGCCCCCACCTGCGAATCGAGGCTCCAGTGAATAAACATGCCGAAACCGAGGTCCATAAACCACTGCTCACGCTCGGGTTTATTGGCTGTTTGTTGCGCCTGAGCCGAAGTTAGGCTCAGGCCGATTAGCAGAAGTAAAAAAAGTTTTTTCATGTCTACCTGAAAAATGGATGGCTTTCTTTGGTATAAAATGTTGTTAGTCAGTGGTTTGGGGTAAGGGTTGTTTCGGCAAAAAACGACAAACCAAAAACTGTAAACTCCCTACAGGTTCACATCCTGTTGCCACGGGATAAAATCGGTTTGGCCGAGCTGTTCGGCTTTGGTAAGCACTCGCCCTGAGGCCACCTCAATCAGGTGTTTGAGCATCTGTTCCCCGTTTTGGGCGATGGTCTCGGTACCGTTGACCACTGCCCCCGCGTCGAAGTCGATAATGTCGGGCATCCGGTGGGCGAGTCGCGTATTGGTCGAGACTTTGACGGTCGGGGCTACGGGGTTGCCGGTAGGTGTACCGAGCCCGGTGGTAAACACAATCAGCGTGGCCCCCGATGCCGCCATGCCCGTAGTGGCCAGCACATCGTTGCCGGGCGTGCAAAGCAGGTGCAGGCCCGGCCGGGCGGGCTGTTCGGTGTAGTCGAGCACCCCGGCCACAGGCGCATGACCAGCTTTGCGGGCGGCTCCGGCCGATTTGATAGCGTCGGTGATGAGGCCGTCTTTGATATTTCCAACCGAGGGGTTCATGTCGAAATGTGCCCCCACCGCAGCCGCCCGGCGGGCGTAGTTTTCCATCAGCTCGACAAACCGGGCGGCATCGGCTTCGCGCTCGCACCGGTCGATCAGCTCCTGTTCGACTCCGCAGAGTTCGGGAAACTCGGCCAGCAAGGTCGTGGCTCCCAACTGCACAAGGAGGTCAGACGCGTGACCGAGAGCCGGGTTGGCCGAAATGCCCGAAAAGCCGTCGGAGCCTCCGCATTTAAGACCCACGCTCAGCTTGTGAAGCGGGGCCGGCCGACGCTCGTTTCGGTTAGTTTCGACGAGCCCGGCAAAGGTTTGGTCGATGGCGTCGGCGAGCAGGGCGGCTTCGGTGCCGTAGGTTTGCTGATCGAAGTATAGCACAGGCCGGTCGTAGGCCGGTTGCCGCTTTCGAATTTCGCTCCAGAGCGTGTCGATCTGCGATTTCTGGCAGCCCAGACTCAGCACCGTTGCCCCGGCCACGTTGGGGTGAACCAGATACCCGGCCAGCAAAGCGCACAGGCGGTCGGCGTCGGTGTTAGTGCCCCCGCAACCCATGTCGTGGGTCAGAAACCGGATGCCGTCCAGATTTGGAAAAAGCCGCCCGGCGGTATCGGTCCCGAGGGTTTCGACCGTTTGGTCAATCGACCCGGCCGTTACCGATTCGTAATGGCCCGTTTGCCGGTACCGATCAACCAGCTTGCGAACCTGCTGCCGATACGTTTGGGGTTGTCCGTAGCCCAGTTCCTGCTCAAAAGCCTCCTGCATAATGCGGATGTTACGATTTTCGCAGAACACCAGCGGGACCACCAGCCAGTAGTTGCGTGTACCTACCGACCCATCGGCCCGGTGATATCCATCGAACGTGAGCGATGAAAATGCCGAAACCTCGGGCGGTTGCCACTCGTAGTGTTGCCGCCTGTTCAGGCTGTACGGGTCGGCCTCATGTTTGAGATTGAAGGTCGTGAGGGGTTCGCCGAGGGCCACCGGTTGTGTGGCACGGCCAACACGTACGCCATACATCTGCACCGGGTCGCCCACGGAGAGGGGTACGGTCGTCAGTTTATGTTTGGCCGAAACAGGGTAAGGCAATACCAGGACCTCGCCCTGATGAATAATCCGGTATCCGGCGGGGAGATCCTGAAGGGCCACCAGAACCGTGTCGGTCGGGTGAATGTGCAGGTAGGTGCGCACGTCGGCGGCAAGGTGTGTCATAGCAAATCGGCAAGAAGAAAAACAGTTAAGCTGCGGGGGCCATGCGCGCCAATTACCAGCGACTGCTCAATGTCGGCGGTTTTGGAGGGGCCAGCGATAAACACGCCGTAATCAAACGAACGCCCGTCGAGCAGTCGGTAGGCATCGTGCATAGTCGCCACCAGCGCCGACTCGGCAATGAACAGACCGAGGTATTGGCACAAAAACGGCAGGGCGCGGTGCGGCAGTGAGTCGTCGGTGACCCAAATGGCCCCGTTTTCAGCCACGCCCAGATGCCCTTCGCAAATAGCCAGCTCCACCCCGGCCAGGGTGTGGCCCCGTTCGAGGGTTTCGTCAAGCTTCAGGGTACCCGGCAGCCCATCTACGGCGCTCACCCAATCCACGTCCGGTACGAAGGTTTCGCGCACATAAGCGGCAATCCGGGTAGGGTCATTTACCCGAATCACCTGCCCACCAATCCGTTCGACACTCTGGCAAAAGGTCTCGACAAGTGGGCCCACCGGGTCGGGGGGCGTTACCAGCGGTAGGGCAACCGGATTTGGCTCACTTTTCCTAACGGTAGACAATATACGTTCTCGGCTATTCATGCGTTTTCGACTGTTGATGATACCATTCTCCAAAACTTTGCTGGGGTGGCTGCGGCATTTCCCGGCCCCGGTACCACGGGTTAAGCCGGTTGTTGACAAGGGCCGGGAACCAGCGCATTAACCGGCGGCCAATTTTTCCCGACCACCTGTATAAAGCGGGTGAGCTGAGCACGGTGCTCATCAGGCGCATGGCGAGCGTTTTGGAAACCGGGGCCATGCCCTGCCGGGTGAGTTCCTGCCGCCATAGCCAAAGCTGCTTGTCGATGTCGATCTTGACCGGGCACACGTTGGCACAACTGCCGCAGAGCGTGGAGGCAAAGGGCAGATCGGCGTTCTTTTTCATGTCGAGGTTTGGGGCCAGAATCGACCCGATTGGCCCGGCCACCGCATTGTGGTAGCTATGCCCGCCACTGCGCCGGTACACGGGGCAGGTGTTGAAACAGGCCCCGCACCGAATACACTTGAGCGAGTTTCGGAAATCGGGCCGGCCGAGTTGGGTGCTCCGCCCATTGTCGACCAGAATCAAATGCATAGCCTGCCGTTTGCCATTGGGTAGCCGCCGGGGCCGTACAAAATGGCTCGAATAGGTGGTAATGGGTTGCCCCGTTGCCGACCGGGCCAGCAACCGCAGAAACACGCCGAGGTGATCTTGCCGCGGAATCACCTTCTCGATACCCATGCACGCAATGTGGACGTCGGCGAGGTGTACGCCCAGATCGGCGTTGCCTTCGTTGGTACACACTACCAGCGCACCGGTTTCGGCCACGGCGAAGTTGACGCCGGTAATGGCTACGGTCGCTTCCAGAAACTCCTCGCGCAGGTGTTGGCGGGCGGCTTCGGTCAGGTATTGCGGGTCGGAGTTGGCCGGGTCGGTGCCGAGGTGCCTGGCAAATGTCTGACTCACATCCGTCTTTTTCAGGTGAATAGCGGGCAACACAATGTGACTCGGGGCCTCTTGCCGAAGCTGCACTATCCGCTCGCCTAGGTCTGTATCGACCACCAGAATCCCATTCCGAATGAGGTAGTCGTTGAGGTGACACTCTTCCGTAAGCATCGACTTGCTTTTGACCACCCGCACCCCGCCCGGCTTGGCCGATTGCCGCACAATCTGCTCCACAATTCGGTTGTGCTCGTCGGCGTTGGCGGCCCAGTGCACCTGAATTCCGTTGGCCTGCGCGTTGGCTTCGAGTTGTTCGAGGTAGGTGCTCAGGTTCGAGAGGGCGTGATCTTTAATTTGCGAGGCCCATTGCCGCAGGGTTTCCCATTCGGGCAGGCTGTGGGCAATACGGTCCCGTTTCTGGCGGACAAACCAGAGGGTCTGATCGTGCCAGTCGGTGCGGGCTTCATCGGCCACAAACTGCCGGGCCCCGGTTGCATGATCGACAACGTTCGACATAATGGGTCAGACTGAATTAAATGAACAATGAACAATGTAAAATGAAAGAGCTGATTGTCAGCAGGTAACGCAATTATTCGGTATGCATTTTACATGGTTCATTCACCTACTGTGTCAAATTCAAGAATAGACAGTTAATCAACTCGTTGCCGGTTAGCGCCCGTACAACACTTCGGCAATGTGTTTGACCTGAATGGCCGCCCCCTGCCGCCGGAGAATCCCCTCCAGGTGCATCAGGCACGACATATCGGTTCCGGTGATGACGTCGGCACCGGCCCGAGTATGGTCGGCCACCCGGTCTTTCCCCATCTTTACAGACACGGCCTCTTCGGTTACGCAGAATGTACCCCCGAATCCGCAGCACTCGTCAGCCCGGCTCAGCTGAACCAGCTCGACACCCTCAACCATGCGCAGCAGGGTTTCGGGCTTGGAAAAGGAGGGTTCGTTACGTTCCGACATGGCCGCTAGGCGCAGGCCCCGTTGCCCGTGGCAACTCTGATGCAGCCCTACCCGGACGGTACCCCGTTGCGACGGAGACCCACCCGGCAGGGACGTTACCCCCAGCACATCGGTCAGAAATTCGCAGAGCTCGTAAATCTCTCCATCAAAGCCCGGGTTGTGTTCTTTCAGGTGCAGCACACACGAGCCCGACGGCACGACCACGATTTTCTGACCCCTAAACGCCCGGTTGAACTGACCGAAGCAGGGGTTGCTCAGGTCGTTGAAACCGGCGTTGGCCATCGGCTGACCGCAGCAGGTTTGCCCGGTCGGAACCTCGACTGTGCACCCAAGTTGTTGGAGCAACCGAAGCATGGCGATGGCAACCTGCGGGTAAAACTGATCGACATAACACGGAACAAACAAAGCTACACGCATGGCTTAGTGAGCTACGGGTTGGAGAGACTCACCCGCCCCGACCGTGTGTTTGGCCGAGGTGGTCAGCCCGAAATACAAAACCACCAGAAAACAGGCGGCCGGAATGAGATATGCCAGCCGGATATTAGTCAGATCAGAAACCTGCCCCATAATTAGCGGAAACAGGGCCCCGCCCGCAATGGCCATAATCAGCAGCGACGACCCCAGCTTAGTTTGTTCGCCCAGCCCGGCAATGCTCAGGGCAAAGATGGTCGGGAACATGATCGACATAAAGAATCCTACCCCAATGAGCGCATACACCGATGCGATGCCCCCCACAAAAACAGCGAGCACAAGCAAGCCGACGTTAATGACCGCATAGAGAGCCAGCAACCGGTGCGGTGCGATGTAGCGCATCAGAAACGTACCCACAAACCGGCCCAGCATGAAGCCCAGCAGGGCCACCGACAGGTAATAGGCTCCTGCTTTCTCGTCGATGTCGGCCGCCTGACCTACAAAACGGATAAAAAAGCTCGTGATGCATACCTGCGCCCCGACGTAGAAAAACTGCGTGAGTACCCCAAGCAGTAAATTGCGCTCCTGCCAGATCGAGCGTTTGCCCGGTTGCGTTGCCGTAGTGGCTTCTTCTTTAATCTCCGGTAGCTGGGTAAAGGCCACAATCCCGGCCACCAGCAAAACCACCGTGCCAATAATGAGATAGGGAACCTGTACGGTTTCGGCTTCCGCGGCCAGTAACTGATCGAACGCGTCGGGCGATAAACGGGTCTTGTCGGCTTCAGAAATAGTGCGGCCCGACAGAATAAATAATCCCCCGGCCAGCGGGGCCAGGGTTGCCGCCAGTCCGTTGAACGATTGCGCCAGGTTGAGCCGTTGGGTGGCGGTGGCCGGGTCGCCAAGCATGGTGGCGTAGGGATTAGCGGCCGTTTCGAGGAAAGTGAGCCCGCTGGCGATCACAAACAGGGCAAACAGAAACTGCTCGTACTGGCGGGTTTCGGCGGCCGGATAAAACAGATACGCTCCGGCTGCGAAGACCAGCAGCCCCGTGATGATGCCCCGTTTGTACCCAAACCGTTTCATGAACGCCCCGGCGGGCAGGGCCGTCACGAAGTAGCCAATAAAAAAGGCGGCATCGATCAGCGCCGACTGCAAATCGGTGAGTTCACAGGCTTTTTTCAAATGGGGAATCAGAATTGGGTTCAGATTATGGGCAAATCCCCACAGGAAAAACAGAGCCGTAATCAGAATAAACGGAAATCGGGATTGGGTCTGCATGGCGCTTACAAAAAGGTAATGCAAAACAATAGGATAATCCCGCGAACAAATTTTATCAGATTAGCTACTTTTACCACTCAATTAGCATTTTTTGATCAAACGAAACGCTTATTCAGGCAATCTGGTGGATGAAGCCCCAACTACTCAAAGTGCCTCTGCTGGCCGACAACTCGTTTAGTGTTCGTCGGGATGTGACACCTTACTTCTACAATCGCTGGCATTACCACCCCGAAATCGAGCTGGTGTACATTGAGTCGGGCAGCGGCACGCAGTTTGTGGGCGATAGTATTCAGCATTTCGGCCCCGGCGATGTGTTGCTGGTGGGGGCCAATCTGCCGCACTACTGGCGCTGCGACGAGGTGTACTTTGCTCGACAGGAGGGACTCTTTGCTCAGGCAACGGTGGTGCATTTCCGACCCGATTTCTGGGGGGATGTGTTTATGGGGCTGCCCGAAAACCGTTTGCTGGGTGGTCTGCTCGAAAAAGCCCGGCAGGGGCTCCGGGTGCAGGGGCATTGCCGCGATCAGGTGGTAGCGGGACTTCGCCATTTGGCGGGCAGCGCGGGGATAGATCGACTCATTCGGTTGCTGCAAATTCTGGCCCTGTTAGCCCAGTCCGACGAACTGGAGGTCTTGTGCCGGAACGGCTATTCGCCCGTTTTCGATGATGCCGACACTGACCGGATCAACCAGATTTACGCCTACAGTCTGGCTAATTTTGGGCGGAAAATCAGTCTGGACGAGATAGCCGCCGTTGCCAACATCAGCCCGAACTCGTTCTGCCGGTATTTCAAATCCCGCAACCGAAAGTCGTACAGCCAGTTTTTACTCGAACTGCGGATTCAACACGCCTGTAAGCTACTCATGGAGGGGAATCTGAGTGTAGCACAGGTTTGCTACGAGAGCGGTTTCAACCAGTTCTCAGGCTTCAATAAGTACTTCCGGCAAATCACGGGCAAAAGTCCCACGGAGTACCGTCGGTTGGTTGCTGAGAAATAGGAAAAAGTAACGGGTAAGGTCCTGAGGACCCTACCCGTTTTCATATAGGCTAGATAACCCGGATTTACTGTTTGATCACCTTCACGGTTTTGGTTCGGGTGGGGGTAGCGACCTGCACGAGGTAGGTGCCCGCATTGTCACCCAGCGGCACCCGCTGCCGGATGGGCTGCGTAGTAGGCGCTACCGACACACGGCTCACCGCCCGGCCTTGAGCCGAAATCACCCGCAGTTGCAGAGCCTCCCCGGCGGGGTTGGCCACCTGCACCTCCACCCAGCTTTCGGGAGAGGGGTTGCCCAGCACCACCACATCCAGTTCAGATACCGTCTCCGTGGCCACCCGCGCCGGTCGGCTACAGAAAGCGCCAAAGTCGAACACAACCGGGGTGCCCTCTACCCCGTTCTGCCGCACCCGGATGGTCACCGGCTTGGGATCAGCCCGCAGACCAGCCTCGATCATACCGGTGACGTTGGTGGTCCAGCCGGTGATGCCGATGGCAAAGTACTCCACCGCCGAGCCGTTGCCGCCCGTTGACCCGAACGTAATAGCTCCGGTTTGACAATTGTAACTCACCACCGTCGCGGCCAATGGCCCGCCCACGGGCGGGGTGGAGGTCGTGCTACCCGCTGGACTCACCGTCAAGACAAAGCTCGTGCTGTTGCTTAGCCCGCCCGCATCGGTGGCCGTCAGGATGACCGTGCTCACACCCGTCATCGACGGTGTACCCGAAAGGGTGCCTCCGTTCAGGGCCAGCCCGGCGGGCAGGCCCGAGGCCGAAAGCACTAGGCCGGCCGGTGTCTGGGCGTCGGTAAACACGTTGCCCACGTTGAGGCTGAAGCCCACGCCCACCGTGGCCGACTGGGGCCCCACCGCATTGGATACCGATGGGGCCGTGTTGGTGGGTGGTTGGGGGTTGCCCGCGCAGAAAGCGCCAAAGTCGAACACGAAGGGCGTGCCCTCCACCCCGTTCTGGCGCACCCGGATGGTGATAGGCTTGGGATCCAGCCGCAGGCCCGCTTCGACCACATGACTGGGGTTGGTGGTCCAGCCCGTTACCCCGATGGCCAAGTACTCAACGGGAGCTCCGTTGCCCCCGGTAAAGCCGAAGGTGATGGCCCCGGCGGGGCAGTTGTAGCTCACCAGGGTAGCGGCTAAGGCGCTGCCTGCGGGTGGTGGGGTGGTGGTTTGGCTCGCTACGGGGCTGACGGTGAGTAGGAAACTGGTGCTGTTGGTGAGCCCGCCGGGGTCGGTGGCGGTGAGGGTGATGGTGCTCACGCCCGACAGAGAGGGCGTCCCGGTGAGGGTGTTGCCGGTGAGGGCCAGCCCGGCGGGCAGGCCGGTGGCCGAAAGCACCAGACTCGCCGGCGTCTGGGCGTCGGTAAAGACCGAGCCCACGTTGAGGCTGTAGCCCACCCCGAGGGTGGCCGACTGGGGCCCGACGGCATTGGCGAGGGTGGGCGGGGTGTTGCCTCCGCCCCCGGCACAGGTGGCTCTGGCGTCCCAGCGGAGGGCGACGGTGATGCCATTCTGGGTGGCCAGGATGGTGAAGGGCTCCACGTTGGGGCTCTGGTTACGGATGTCCTGGGCGAGCTGGGTGTCGACGGTGGCCGAGCAGGAGGTGGTGGGGGCGGTGATGCCGACAGCCGCGTAGGTGATGGATGTGCCGTTGCCCCCGCTGACGCGGAACTGGATCTGTCCGGTGTTGCAGTTGTAGGCAGGTTCGAGCAGGGTGAGTGGCGTGCCGAGGGAGCTGGGGTCGGCCCCGCAGAAGACGGGCGGGTTGAGGACGGTAAGGGTGAAGTGGGCGGTAGCCGAGCAGCCGTTGGTCCCGGTGGCGGTTACGGAGAAGGTGGTGGCTCCGGTGGCCGACGTAGGGGGCTGGATGGTGGGGGTGGTGGCCCCCGTATTCCAACGGTAGGTGGCTCCCCCACTGGCGGTTAGGGTGACGCTCTGTCCCTGAGTCACGGCGGAAGCTGGGCTGGGGACGATGGTGACCAGCGGAGCGGCCGTGCTGCCGGTGACAGTGACCGTTGCCAGGGCTGAGCATCCGCCCACGCCGGTGACAATCACCGAGTACGTGCCCGCCGTGGAGACAGTAGCCGTGTTGGTGGTGCCTGTTTGGTTGAGGCCGGGCCCACTGAATTGGTAGCTCGCTCCAGCGGGCGAGCCCGTGAGCGTCACAGTAGGGTTGTTGCAGGTGATTGTGCCCGATGCAGCGAGGGTGGCGTTGACGGCATTAGTGGCACTTTCAACCGTTGTAGTAGCAGCAGCCGTGCAACCATTGGCCCCCGTGAGAGTGACGGAATAAAGTCCCCCGGCCGAAACTGTGGCCGTGTTGCCTGCCCCGGTCTGGTTGAGTCCGTTGCCGCTGAATCGGTAGGTGCCTTGTCCAGCCGGTGAAGCCGTCAGGGTAACAGTGGGGTTGGCGCAGGTGACCGTACCGGATGCAGCTAGGCTCACCGTGGGCGGGGTTTTGTCCTCGCTAATGGTTGCTGATGCGGTGGCTGTGCAACCGTTGGCGGTTGTAGCCGTGACGCTGTAGGTGCCCGCCGTGTTGATGGGTTTGTGGGGTCCCGTGGTGCCACCTGTCCAGACGTAAGTAGCGGGGCCACCCGACGCCGTCAGGGTGAGACTGGTCTGGGCGCAGGTAAGCGTGCTCGAAGGCCCTGCCGATAGGGAAATGGTGGGTGGCGCTTCCACGTTGAGGGTAGTCGTGGCCGCAACGGTCGTTCCATTGGCCTCAATGGTGAGGGTGAAATTTTGTTCACCCGACCCTGCTGCCGTGATCGTCCGGCTGAAGACGGCCCCCGTAGCTGTGTCGCTTACTGGCTCTGTGCCGTTGGTGAGCGTAAAGTTGTAGGTGCCTGTCACGTTGCCTACTATAGCGGTGAAGGTAGTCACACTGCCTGCGCAGACAGTAGCCTCCTTGGGTGCCAAGCCCGCCAACGTGGGCGCGGGTGGTGCGTTTAACGTGACTGTTACGATCGTTTCGCTGCGGCACCCGGCAGCGCTAGCGCCCGTTACCGAATAAACGGTGGTAGTGGCGGGCGAAGCCGTGAGGCTGCCACCCGTAGCCCCACCCGTCCAGGTGTAGGAGTCTGCGCCCGACGCCGTGAGCGTAACGGTCTGTCCGGCGGTGATAGTGAGCGAGGGGCTGGCGGTGATGGCCAGGCTGGGCACAAGACTCGCATCCCCGGTGATGATCCAGCCTTTGGCGCCTGTCAGATTGGCCCGGTCTGCCGCCGATGCACAGTACTGCCGACCCGCAGCCCCCAGATCCCTGCCTGTGACCGTACCAGAGTTGAAGCCTGTCAGGGTGGCATCATAGCTGGCCACGCTCATGCCACAGCCATCCAGCATACTAGACAAATTAACGGTGGGATTCAGGCGGGTTCCCCAATCCCCTAACGATTGATTGAAAGTACTGGCTCCATTAAACATCCCACTCATAGAGGTAACGTTGGCCGTATTCCACGAGTTGATATTTTGATTGAAAGAACTGGCTCCAAAAAACATCTGACTCATATCTGTAACGTTGGCCGTATTCCACGAGTTGATGT
>NZ_KB913013.1:6217103-6217951 GCF_000383955.1 Rudanella lutea DSM 19387
AACACGCTGCCCACATTCAGGCTGAAGCCCACGCCCACCGTGGCCGACTGGGGCCCCACGGCATTAGCGACTGATGGGGCCGTGTTGGTGGGTGGTTGGGGGTTGCCCGCGCAGAAAGCGCCGAAGTCAAACACGAAGGGTGTGCCCTCCACCCCGTTCTGGCGCACGCGGATGGTGATGGGCTTGGGATCCAGCCGCAGGCCCGCTTCGACCACATGACTGGGGTTGGTCGTCCAGCCCGTCACCCCGATGGCCAGGTACTCGACGGGAGCTCCGTTGCCCCCGGTAAAGCCGAAGGTGATGGCTCCGGCGGGGCAGTTGTAGCTCACCAGGGTAGCGGCCAGGGCGCTGCCCGTGGGGGGCGGGGTGGTGGTTTGACTCGCTGTGGGGCTGACGGTGAGCAGGAAGCTGGTGCTGTTGGTGAGCCCGCCGGGGTCGGTGGCGGTGAGGGTGATGGTGCTCACGCCCGACAGAGAGGGCGTCCCGGTGAGGGTGTTGCCGGTGAGGGCCAGCCCGGCGGGCAGACCGGTGGCTGAGAGCACCAGACTCGCCGGCGTCTGGGCGTCGGTAAAGACCGAGCCCACGTTGAGGCTGTAGCCCACCCCGAGGGTGGCCGACTGGGGCCCGACGGCATTGGCGAGGGTGGGCGGGGTGTTGCCTCCGCCCCCGGCACAGGTGGCTCTGGCGTCCCAGCGGAGGGCGACGGTGATGCCATTCTGGGTGGCCAGGATGGTGAAGGGCTCCACGTTGGGGCTCTGGTTACGGATGTCCTGGGCGAGCTGGGTGTCGACGGTGGCCGAGCAGGAGGTGGTGGGGGCGGTGATGCCGATGGCCGCGTAGGTGATGGG
>NZ_KB913013.1:6218051-6225135 GCF_000383955.1 Rudanella lutea DSM 19387
GCATTGACGGCATTGGTGGCACTTTCGACGGTGGTGGTGGCAGTTGCCGTGCAGCCGTTGGNTCCGGTGACGGTGACCGAGTAGAGCCCCCCGGCCGAGACGGTGGCCGTGTTGCTCGGGCCTGACTGGCTCAATCCCGGTCCTGAAAACTGGTAGGTGCCCTGCCCGGCGGGTGAGGCCGTGAGGGTAACGGTTGGGTTGGCGCAGGTCACCGAGCCGGATGCGGCCAGGCTCACCACTGGTGAGGTTTTGTCTTCGCTCACGCCGACCGAAGCAGTGGCCGCGCAGCCGTTGGCACTTGTAACCGTGAGCGAATAGGTGCCCGCCGAGTTGACGGTCCGNGTGGCATTGGTGGAGCCATCCTCCCAGCGGTAGGTACCCCCTCCTGACGCGGTGAGGGTTGCTGTTGGGCTGGCACAGGTAAGGGTGGTCGAGCTGGGTGAAATGTTGGTTGTGGGCGCAGTGCTCAGGGTGATAGGAATGGAAATGGTCCGGGTACAGCCGTTGGCTGCATCCGTAACGGTGAAGAATACTGGGTAGGGGCCACCTGCCGAAAGGTTTGTAGCGGTAAATGTATTGGCCGCATAGGTGCCTGCCTGCGTGCTTAGGTTGGCGTTCTGAAACCAGGTACCGCCCACCGTCAGGTCGTTGGCCGAGCCGATTTGCAGAGCGGGGCTGATGGTTAGGCCGCAGGAATTGAGAATAGGCTGGGCAATAACCTTGTTGTTGGTAACGCCCGGAATGGGGTTGCCCTGGGGGTAGGCGATGATGCCGTTATTGGTAAACGTGCCGGTGTTGGTATGGGTTTGGTCCGTGTTGAGGGTCAGGAGTCCACTGTTGAGTACGGTAGCCTCGTTACGAAACGTACCCACCACGCTCAGTGAGGCACAGCTGTTCAGGGTCAGAGCAGCCCCGCTCAGCACATGTACTGATTTAACAACTGAGTTTGTACCGTTGCCGATGGTGGGTTTGTTGGGGTGATCCAGAATGACTACATCATCCGTAGCGGTGGGCACGGCTCCGGTGCTCCAGTTAGAAGCCGTGTTCCAGTCGGTGTTGGTGCAGCCGGTCCAGAGGGTACCGGCCTGGGTCGTAAGTTGGCCGGTATTATTGTCGATAGTGAACGTACCCCCGTTTAGGTTCTGCACCACGCCCGAATTGGATTTGATGTAGCTATCTCCGCTGGCTTTCTCGATAATCGTACCCGAGTTTAGAAAATCAGTAAATGGATTGATACTGATTGGGCTGTCCGAATCGATAATCAGGTACGCGGAGCACCCTAAGTTATTAAACGTAGTACTGTTGGCCAGAATCGAAGAGGGGCCAACCGAGGCTTTGGAACCCATCCGAATGATGCCAAAGTTGCTGACAAGGCCTCTGTCGGAACCGTACACGTCTACTTCCATACCGGCCCTCGTACAATTGTCGATCAGGATGACACCCCCTGGATTATTGGTGAATCGCGAATTCGCACCGATACCGAATTGACCCACGGGCCCCTGAGAACCAACGGCGATTGTCCCCGAATTGGTAAAGCTGGCGCCATTCCGAACTTCCAGACCAACTAACGTGCAGTTATCGATTTGAATCCGGCCACTCGCTCCGTTTTCGAATTGGGTGTTGCAATAGAAGCCCCAGTTAGAAGCAATTCCTCTTGAGCCAATTTTAATTAAGCCCTGATTCGTGGACTGTTCAGTGGAGAACACCTCAATGCTCCTCCCCGTTGCCCGATCTACCTCAATTACCCCACTGGCCTCGTTGGTTACGATACCGGCCATGTACAGGCCCTGTTCGCCAATATCGGCAATACTCCCCAGGCGGATAATCCCTGAGTTGGTTAGCGTGGGTGTAAAGAGACCGATGGGAGAAATACCATTATGGAGAGCACGCGTTGTGCTCCGGTCAATCTGTATAGTTCCGCCTGTGTTGTTAAAAGTTCCTTCGTTGCGCAGGCCGTACTCGCCTACAGAGGCCGTATTACCTAAAATGATAAAGCCGCTGTTATCGACAGTTCCTTTGTTCCGGAAGCCGACCGACAACCCATTCACTGTAGTTTTCGAGTTATTAATCGTTAGCGTGGCTGAGCTGGCTAAGGTCAGCTTTCCCCCGGTCTCCACCTCGACCGATTTGGCCAGGGCCCCCGTGCCATTAGGGATGGTGGGTTTGTTGGGTCGATCCAGAATGACTACATCGTCCGTAGCGGTGGGCACAGCTCCGGTGCTCCAGTTAGAAGCCGTGTTCCAGTCGGTGTTGGTGCAGCCGGTCCAGAGGGTACCGGTAGCAGTGGTGAGCAGGCCCGTGTTGGTGCCAATGGTAAACGTACCCCCGTTGAGGTTCTGTACCACGCCCGAATTGGTCGCGATCATGCTGTTGCCGCTGGCCTTCTCGACAATGGTGCCTGAGTTGTTCAATGAGCCCGACACTCGTGTTATCGGACTGTTCGAATCGATAAACAGATAAGCCGAGCAACCCGAATTGTTGAAGGTGCCTAAGTAAAGCGAGACTCCATTGGGGCCGACGGAGCCCTTTGAACCAAGCCGGATTACACCTGAATTGTTAACTTCGTAACTAATACTTAATATACCCGCAGTACTGCTGTTGTCGATTTGAATATACCCCCCGGCGTTGTTTGTGAATCCGCCATTATTGTAGATGCCATAGGCCCCAACACCCCCTACAGAGCCAATAACTATCGTACCAGAATTGATGGCCTCCCCACCAGAATTGCCTGAGGTCGCACCTCTTGTTTCCAAGGCAGATGAACCACAGTTATCAATCAGAATCTCGCCACCAGCGTTGTTGTATAGGGGGCCTTCGCAGTAAATCCCGTGATTACCTGCAAAAGCTTTAGAGCCTATCTCGATTTGACCCTGATTGCTCATTGGGCGACTATCTATGTAGATCGCCCGATTTAAGGCTCTGTCTACCTCTATTATCCCTCCTGCATTATTGTTAAAAGTACCGTAGTTTCGTAGGCCGTAGGTGCCTACGCTTTGGTTAGCACCCAGACGGATTACCCCAGTGTTAGCAAATGTGCCACCCAAATTATAAAGGGCAGCTTCTGTGCTCCGGTCAATTTGTAAGGTTCCACCTGTATTGTTGAAGGTGCCTTGGTTTAGGAGGCCGTAATTTCCTACAGAGGCCGTATTGCCTAAAATAAAAAAGCCGCTGTTATCGACCGTACCTTTGTTCCAGAAGCCGGCCGTTCCGGGTCCCATGCCTGCATAATTATTAATCGTCAGCGTGGCCGAACTGGCTAAGGTCAGCTTTCCCCCGGTCTCCACCTCGACCGATTTGGCCAGGGCCCCCGTGCCATTGCTAATAATCGGATCGTTGGCTACGTCAGGGATGATTACATCGTTCGAAGCCGTAGGCACAGCTCCGGTGCTCCAGTTGGATGCTGTGTTCCAGTTGGTACTGGTGGTCCCCGTCCAGGTGGTTTGGGCCAGGGCGTTTAGGGTCAGGAAACCGGTAAACAGCATACTAAGTGCCAGGTGAAGTAGGCGTTGGGTCGGGGTGGGTGTTGAGACTTGCCCGGTTGAAATCGGTAAAGAGGATACGTGCGACATAGGACATGGGTTGTAACTGGCCATGAACCTACATAAACGCCCCTGAATCTGGTGATTCAGGGGCGTGGACAAAAGCGTGGACAAAAATGTAAGTGGCTGATTTACAAGGGTAATTTAGGGGTCTGTGGCGGATTCGTCGAGTAGGGCGAGCAACCGGGCATCGCCCGCAATGCCGAACTTTTTGCGGAGCCGGTAGCGGGTTTTTCGAATCGAATCCGTCGAGATGCCGAGCATATGGCTCATTTGTCGGGTGTGCAGGTTCAGTTTCGAGAGGGCCAACAGACGTTCTTCGGCGGGTGTGAGGTCGTTAAACTGAGCCCGAAGCTGGATGAAAAACTGAGGGTGCACCCGTTCGAACCGCTTGCGAAATTCCTCCCAGTCGTCGGGGGTGAGCAGGGTGGCATTGGCCAGATGGTGTTCGGATTCGAGCTGCCGGAGGTTGCTCAAAAAAAGAGCCAGATCGGCTTTGGCCCGGTCGCGTTCGGCCGCTACGGTCTGCTTCTCCTGTTCAAGTTGTTTTTCGCGCTGGGCGTTGGCCTGCGCTTCCCGTCGGCGTCGGTCCTGACTGTACCGGTACAGAAAACCCAGCAGGAGCGCTACCAGCAGCGAGAGCCCCACCCCTATGCTCAGGAGCCAGCGCTGGTTTTGGCTATGCTGCTGGAGCTCGGCCACCTCGGCCTCATGTTGCTGAATGAGCAGGCGCTGTTCGGCCAGCGTCGCGGCTTTGGAGCGGTACCGTTTGTCGATTCGGTTCTGGTATTTGAGCAGGCTATCAGCCGCCCGCGCCGACTCGCTGGGCTTGCCCGTTGCGAGGGCATACAGACGGTAGGTTTCGTAATAACGTAGCCAGAACAAATCGTCTTGAACGTTCACGATGTACGTGCCCGATACGCGTTGGAGCGGTCGCATCCGTACCCCTTCATTCAGGTAGAAACGACAACTGTCGAGCTGACCCAGTTCTAAAAAAACGCGGGCGAGCGCCACTGATGTCGTGAGCGGGTAGCCCCGGTTTGCCGCATCGCGCATCACAAGGCGGAAATCAATTCGGAGGGCCTGGAGGGCTTCGGGCCACCGCTTCAGCTTGACGAACAGGCCGCCCAGGTTTCCGTTGGCAATTCCCATCCAGACGGAGTCGCGGTAGTGAACGGCCAATTGATAAGCACGCTGGTAATTTTGCACCGCCAAACCCCCTCCCTTGGGCGATTCTCCCAACTGACGGGCCTGCGCCATGGCCAGGGTGTTGTAGGTCTGAATATGCAGGTTGGGGTTAAAGGGTGGGTATTGGCTGGCCTCCGTCAGAAGCTCCACCACCTTCTCGTCATCATTTAAGTAGTAGTAATTAAACGCCAGCTCGTAGAGATAGCGGTGAATTTCGGGAATGTTGCGGTAGCCGATTTGCCGGAACCGCCGGTTTGCCGACAGCAGATACTGAAACCCTTTGCCGAAGTCTTCGGCCAGATAATAATACTGCCCCGCAAAGTGCTCACACACGGCGGTAATCTGCTCGTCGTCGTCGGCTTCGGCCTGGGCAGCTACCTGCAAAAAGAGTTCGGCATTCTGGGTGTGGGTACGTTTAGGGTCATTTCTGGCGTAGGTATCGCGCAACATACGAGCGTACCGCCGAAGCTGCTCATCCTGCTGGCGCCCGGCAATTGCATCCAATTTCTCCAATTGCACAAATGCTACCTGCCGACTTTTCGCTACGGCCTGACACGTATCAAAGTACAGCAACGCCATACGCACGCGTTCGGCGGGTGTAGCCTGTTCAATTTTTGATAAAACAGGTTGACCGCAGGTGGTTAACGTCCAGAAAACGGCCACCGCAAGAAGGGGTAAAAAGGGGTAATTGATTCTCCAGAAAGGGCCAGTATTCATCAACAATAACGCAGGAAGGTGTTGACATGTATATGGGCTCACACGCCAAATTTCTAAACTTACAAATGGGTTATCAAATAGCGAAATGTAACTGAGTACAAATTTCTGCTAAGCTACTCGCGGGATTGATTTTCTAGCCTTAGAGCCCGTATGTTATTGAGGGGCAAATGGCTTTTTTATATACATTCACTCATCCGCAAACTGTAGACTTTTATGCGATACCATATCCTAAACCTTCCATGTATTATTTTTCTCGTATTATGGGTGTTGGTCTGCACTGCATACGGCCAGAGAACCCAATCGCCTTCTGCTTCAGATGGGCTGACCATTCAGCTTGATTATGAGAGTGCCAACGCCATTACGAGCCTGCTTGCCAAAACACAGGTGAGTGATGACGAACTGGACCGAATCGCCCGGCTTTTCGGCAGTCAGCAGCTAATCAAAAAGGTATCGGGCTACGACCCATCAGGAACCGAAGCCGTGTTCAAACGGACCTTGCAGGAGGTGGTCCAAACGGGTACGGTAAAGGGTCATGACCCCTACGATTGGAAGTCGGTCAAGGCAAAAGCGGGTGAAATTCGGCAGCTTATCCGGCAACTCGAATCCAGGGCCACCTTTACCGATGATGTCAAAGCGCTGATTCGACCATACACGCCCACCAATATCAACGGATCTGTCCGGGCTTGTTTTCTGGTGGGGGGCGGTGCGTTGGGCTTTGTCTTAGGCGACCCCAACACGTTTAATGTAGCGTTACAGAAAATTGGGGATGATTACGAAGGATTAGTGTATCTGGTGGCGCACGAACTCTACCACTCTGTACAGGGCATTGGCGATAAGAAACGCGTGAAACAAAAACCGGCTTCGACCCTGCCTAAGCCAATCGTGAACGCTTATGTGATGCTCGAAAACCTTTGGGGAGAGGGCAGCGCGAATTTGGTTGCGGATTTTACAAAAATCAAAGCACCAAAGTCATTTGCAAAAACGCAGCAGGAAGGCTACCAGCTCAACGGTCGGCGGGCCCGCCAGAATTTCGCGTTATTTGAGAGCCTGCTCTTTTCGGCTTACCACGATTCGACCGCCAACCTAAACGAGCTGTACAACATCGGATTTACCCTTGCCTTTGAAGAAACAGCCTATGACACGGGCTACCGAATGGCCAAAGTAATTGAGAAGTACAAAGGGCAGGAGGCATTGGCCCGGTGCATCAGCGAAGGCCCCATTCCGTTTTGCGAGGTTTATATCTTGGTGTGTAAAGAGAACCCTGACGAAAGTTTTATCCGGTTCAGCCGGTCCACGGAAGTAATTGTGGATAAAGTGAAAGCTTGGCAGAATTACCTCTAACTGCTTGTTTGATAAAGGCTTATTAGAAACGGACAACGCCCGATGCAGTGTATTGGGCGTTGTCCGTTTGGGCTATTCTGGTGTTGTTATTTGGTTTACTGGCGCACCACCTTCAGGGTTTTGGTTCGGGTGGGGGTAGCGACCTGCACGAGGTAGGTACCCGCATCGTCACCCAGCGGCACCCGCTGCCGGATGGGCTGCGTAGTAGGCGCTACCGACACACGGCTCACCGCCCGGCCTTGAGCCGAAATCACCCGCAGTTGCAGAGCCTCCCCGGCGGGGTTGGCCACCTGCACCTC